>DASSHJ010000013.1:0-6343 GCA_035692965.1 Nitrosospira sp.
CCAGCCGTTAACGGGCATGCCCAGGTTGTTTCCGAGTCGTCCGGTTTTCATCAATAGCGACGAGAATAGACATCTCAATAAGACGGAGCTAGACCCCATTCACTCATAATTCTATTGACGAAAATTAGGTGATGCACTAGCATCTGGTGCATCTGGTGCATCACCAGGAACATCACCAGGAACGTAAGTTTTCGAGCTAACGAAAACAATAAGGAGGACTCATGCCAACTTCGAAGCCACGAATTACCATCACCCTCACCGAGTATCAGCACGCAATCCTGCGCAGGATCAGTGAATCAAGCGGACGCAGCATGAGCGGGGTGATCTCGGAATTCATGCTGGCTGCGCAACCTACTTTGGAGCGAATGGCTCATACCTTCCAGCAACTCAAACAGGACCGTGACGAGGATCATCAGCGTGTAGCTGGTTTGCTGGCTGGATTAAATGCAGACCGCGACCGAAAAATTCTATGCGACCAGAGTGACGTGCGAGCCGAACGGGGCGAAAAGAACTGGGGAAATGAGACAACCCAAGGGGAGCGAGATTATTCCGGTGGGCCCGCCGACGATCAGTCTACCCCCGAACATCTGAAACAATAAAGCCTCCGTTCTCCTCCTGCGAAACCTCAGCCCCTCCGCCAAGCGCTGTTCGGAACAAGTCGTGAGGACAGTCACTGAGAATGCGCTACGTTGAAGTTCACGCGGCAGGGATTTGAAAAGGAATACGGCCCCGGTCATTTGTATGATGCCGCACCGACGATACGCTGGACCTGCCTCGACAATGGTTGCATGAAAACCCGCGCCACAAACAGCCCGTGCAGTATTTTTCTCAGCGCTTTTTTATTTCCGGTCGTCCTTGCATGCGGATGGGCTGGGTCATCCTTAGCTGAGGAACCGGGGCCGGGTATAGCGAAAACAATACCTGCTGGCGAGGAAAAAACTCCGAAAACCCGATTACTTGAGGCGGGTGCGAAACTCCTCCAGAGTAAAACCCCATTAAAAGGCTTCGATATCTACCTGGTCGGCTTTCATCCAATGAAAGAGTCTCCCAATGAACAGATGGAGGCGCATCATTATTGCCGCCAGGTCAATGAGGACTTCGCGCAGTGCGTATTGTTCGCCAGCAACGACAAGAATGCCAGCCTGAATGGAATCGAATACATCATTTCGGAAAGGCTTTTCAATACGTTACCCGAGAAGGAGAAAAAATACTGGCACCCGCACGATGGGGAGATTCTTTCCGGGCAGCTCGTCGCGCCTGGCATACCTGAAGTGGCGGAAAAAGCGCTGATGAAAGAAAAAATGAACAGCTATGGCAAGACCTGGCATTTATGGAATACCGGTTTCAATGACAAACCGGGTGACGAGTTGCCGATAGGCGAGCCGATGCTCGGCTGGTCGTTCAACCGCGAGGGTGAAGCCCTGCCAGGGTTGGTTGAAAGGCGGGATGAAAAAATGAAAATCGACACCGCTGAAAAACGCAGGCAGCGGGCGGAGCTTAAGCAATTGGCCAAACCGCAGTCAGGGGTGGATGACTTGAAAGGGAAGTTCGGCCGGCCTACTCAAGAGATTCCTGGAGTGGTGGATCAAAAACAGGCCACCGGAGACTGATCAGGCAGGAACCAAGGCTTTGCGGAAGCCGTAGGGAAGGGATTCCCTCCGCGTGTTGTCACTCCCATCCTGCTTGTACACGTAATCTGTCTACCGCTCGGTGGGTCTCGATAGCCATCAGCACATCATGTAACCACTAATTCCCCCGAATGGGGTTCAGTTCCAGTGCGATGAATTGGGTGAGTTGAAAGGTGGAGAAGTTATTATCTGCTACGAGTATAAGCGTGTGCCGCCCATTGAAGTCCGGCCCAAAGGTAATGCCTTCGATATTTCCTACGCTCAGCGCTGATCCATCCGCGTTCTTCAGATCGGACAGGTCGAGCAATAGCCACTTGCGAACGGGTACAATCCCTCTACCAGCGATGGATTCCATGGCTGAGACATTGTTCGCCCCACGAGCGTCAGCATAAAATAGACGGATCTTGTAGCCCGTGGATCCGCCGGGGATCACTGCCTCCGCGGTGAACGAACGCTCGACGGTGATGAATTGCCTATTCCCAGTCGCGACAAAATCAGTCAGGCCATTGATTGCAAATGGTCGAAGCAGGGGCGGAGTCTCGATGACGGGCTCAACCTCATAGATATATTCCTCACTTGATCTTCCGCTGGAAATATCGAAAGCAAGAATGCGCGCGCGCGAACCACTGAAAGCTGTGGCCGGCGGAGAGTCTTGGATCAGACCATTTTCCGTTGCAGTATATAGGGTCTCACCATCAGGAGAGATTGCCAGGCTTTCGAATCCCAGATTGTTATAAATGCCGGTATTTCCAGGAAGGATGCCAAGTTCCGATCCGCGCGGAAAATAATAGGAGGGGACGGTGAAACTGCGGCTATAACTGCCGTCCGGATTCATTTCTGAAACTGTTGGGTTATCGGAACTGAAAAGGCCGCGCCTGCCTTCGCTGCTCCAGTAGATCTTGTTGCGAGCCGTGTCGAAGCGCAGGCCTTCGGGATCAATTGAATTCTTCTTGAAAGGCTCGCCTCCTGGGCGCTGGATAACGGTAAAGGAGTGAAACGTCACCCCGGACATGCCCGGCGCTTCGGAGCGCCGAAATTTCGCGAGATCCAATGATAATTCGTAGAAGCGGGCAGGATTCTTTTTGCTCCTGTCGTCGCTTACGACAAGATAGTGGCCGGTGCGGGGATTGTAATCGATTGAAGACAAACCGCCGACGACCGTTCCCTTGAAGCGCATATCGCCGGGTACGATCTGCTGGCCGATGTACGTGACTGAAAAACCCGCCGCATGGGACACCGATTCGCGCTGTGCGTAAGCCAGATGCGAGATGTCGACAGCCAGGGCGACGGCAACGAGAAACGCGGTTCTCATGCAGGTATACTCATCAATTAGGGGGGTTGTTTCCCCAGCCAAGTTTATAGCTCAAAGCTGCGGCAGAGCTACTGCTTCTAGAATAAAATGACTTATTACTCACGATGGCGAAGATGATGACGGCTCTTGCAATTCGCGCATACAGGTACGCCTTATCTGGCGTGGCAATCGTCCTGCTCGTGAGTATTTTCGCAGGTTGTGCGAGCTTCCGCGAAATCACTGCTTTCGCATCGCTTTCCTCCAGCGCGGCTGCCAACAACGCTGTGGTGAAGGACTATATCGGATCGATCGATCGGCGCAAGCAATATGAGCCCGAGAAGTTTCACCGCGAACTGGACGCGCAAAAGGCCCGGCGTGAGGCGCAACGTGCTTCGCTGGATATGCTCCAGCAGTCCGTAACGGCGTATATGCAAGCGCTCGCTGGTCTCACGAGCGGGAATGCCAGAAGTAACGACGAATCCCTTGAGGAGTTCAGCGAAAGGCTCAACCAGGTTGCCCTGCTGAGCGATACCGAAAAAGATGCAGCGTACGCCTTGTCCACCCTCCTTTCCCGAACGGTGACCAGTGTATATCGCGAGCATGAAGTCAAGAAGCTGATCCGTGATGCCAACCAACCCCTCCAGGAGGTGCTTGCAGCCACCGGAAGGATTACCGGCATGGATATTGTCGCGGATTTGCGAGGGGAAAGGGCCCTGGTTGAGCGATATTATGATAACTTCATGCTAGCGCCCGGCAACCCGGACGAGCCAGTCGCGATGGCGCTTGCACGTGAAGCGCGCGTTCGGGCACTGGACCGCGTGGATAGCAAGATACAGGCCACGCAGAGTTACCAGATTGTACTGGGTAAGGTGGCCCGAGGTCATCAATACCTGTATGAACACGTGGACAGAATTGGCGATCATGAGCTGGATCGGCATTTTCAGCCTTACGTAGACGAGCTGGAGGCTGCGTACCGCGAGTTCGTTGAGGTTGCAATGTGAACCCGGGAAGAACATGGTCAAACTGACGGCCGAAGAGGCTTTTGAACTGGGCAACCGCATACGGGATGCAGCAGTTGCACTGCACAGGTGGCGTATTGAGAATCGCGATCGCCTGAGCCGATCGCAATGGGAAGAACTGGATAACAGGGAGGTTACGCTTCTCAATTTTGCGAGCAGCAATTTTACAAACGGAATAGGAATGAGGCTGGATAGCAGCCAGATATCCGCCTCTCGCCTGGAAGGAAGCGTGAAGCATGCCGCATCCGCAATTGAACATATCCAATCCTTCAAGCAGGTACTCGATCTTGCTTCTGCGCTTGCTCTTTTTGCCGGAGCCGTTGCGTCGGGAAATGTGGCGGAAATCCCAGCCGGGATCGTCGCCCTCGAAGATGCGTTGAGCGCTATTGATCACCCCAACCGCCCGCAGGACGACGAATAGCGGGGCAGCACGCCCTTAGCTTATATTTTTTGGTAATTAATGGCTGCACAAGCTTGAAAGAGGAGGCTATCAAAAAGGCTGGCGAAGCCGATGGCGGGCCTGGGAAGAAGGACCAGGCCCGCCATTCTGGGCTCATGACAAAAAAAAACATGCTCCTCCTTGCCGGGGCTGCCATTATTGCCATAGTAGGAGCGATTTGGTATTTCAGCAGGCAGCAGAGCTCGCCTGAAGAGCTGGTGCTGTACGGCAACGTGGATATACGGCAGGTTTCGCTCGCCTTCAACGGCAGCGAGCGGGTGGCCGAGATGCGGGTGCAGGAAGGTGACCGTGTCGTAGCGGACCAGGTACTGGCTAAACTGGATACGCGAACGCTGGCTTTGCAGATCGCTCAGGCCGAGGCGCAAATCGAGGTGCAGCAGCAGGTATTATTGCGACTCAAGCATGGAACGCGGCCTGAAGAGGTGGCTCAGGCGAGAGCCGAGGTGGCTGCCGCTCGGGCGGATGCCGATCTTGCTGCCCAGCAACTCCGACGGCTCCGGGATATCAATCGGAATTCGGGAGGGCAAGCAGTCAGTCAGCAGGATTTTGACGCGGCTCGCGCCCGTCGCACGGTTACCCGTGCGCAGCTGGAGACGCGAAAGAAAGCGCTGCAGCTTGCGCGGATTGGACCTCGGCAGGAGGATATTTCTCAGGCAGAGGCGCAGCTCGAGGTATCCCGGGCTAATTTAGCCTTGCTGAAGCATCAGCTCAGTCTCTATGAATTGAAGGCTCCGATCGATGCCGTTGTTCGTTCCCGCCTTCTTGAACCCGGTGATATGGCTTCGCCGCAGCGACCGGTTTACGCATTGGCGATCACCAATCCAAAATGGGTTCGCGTCTATATAAGGGAAGCTGATCTTGGCCTGATAAAGCCGGGAATGAGCGCAGGCGTGACCATCGACAGCTATCCTGACCGTTCTATCGAGGGGCGTATTGGGTATATCTCCTCGGTGGCCGAGTTCACTCCCAAAACAGTGCAGACTGAAGAATTGCGTACCAGCCTCGTCTATGAAGTTCGGGTTTACGTCGATGACCCCAAGGATGATCTTCGGCTAGGCATGCCGGCGACCGCGCATATCCCTTTACCGGGCCCGAATGACAAAAACCTTGCCAGCTACCCATGAACCATCGGCCAGCGCTCGTCGCGCGAGGGCTTTGCAAGCGATTTCTCAGGAAAGAAACCAGGCAAACGATCACAGCGGTAAAAGACGTCTCTCTCGATGTGGGGGCAGGTACGATCACTGCTTTGGTGGGCCCCGATGGGGCAGGTAAAACCACGTTGCTCAGGATGATAACCGGTCTTCTGACGCCTGACGACGGCCAACTTACAGTCCTGGGAATCGATGTCGTGGCCCACCCCCAGGAAGTTCAAAACCGCATTAGCTACATGCCTCAACGCTTTGGTTTGTATGAGGATTTGAGTGTACAGGAAAACCTGGACCTCTATGCGGATCTTCACGGTGTGGGTCAGGATGTACGGGAGGCGCGGTTCAAAAAGCTTTTGCACATGACGGATCTGGCCCGCTTCACTTCGCGTCCGGCTGGGAAGCTGTCAGGGGGGATGAAGCAGAAGCTGGGGCTGGCCTGTACCCTGGTTCATCCACCGGAACTGCTTCTGCTGGATGAGCCGACTGCGGGAGTCGATCCGCTGTCGCGGCGTGAACTGTGGGAGATCGTTGAACAAATGGTTCAGGGTGAACGCTTGACCGTGCTTATCACGACCGCATACCTCGATGAGGCCGAGCGCTGCGCAAAGGTTTTCATTTTGCTCGAGGGGAAGCTGATTGCCTCGGAGACACCGGAGCAGATACGCCGGCTCGCCCTCAACCTGTGTTTTGTCGCGACTCCGCCACCAGGCCAGCCACCCCGGTTTCTACAGTCGCGCCTCCTCGACCAAACGGATTATGTGGTGGACGCCGTTCCAGAGGGCGGCGCTGTCCGGTAC
>DASSHJ010000014.1:0-7806 GCA_035692965.1 Nitrosospira sp.
TTATTGTTAGATCGGAAACAATGAATATATTTGCCCGACGCTCTCATGGGTTTGCCGCCGATTGTTTACCATGTCTCCATTGCTAGCGAACATGGCACGGGCAAAAAGCGGTCTAGGTGTAACAGAGCCAACAGTTCAGGATCAATATATAGGCTTCGATCTTCCCTTTATCTATTCTTTTCGGCATTCTGCCTTGGAACAAACGAGAGGTTTTTGTCTTCTCCAGCGTTCTTATAAAACGCTGGGTCATCTGTGGCTAGACGATAATCCCACCCGGAATTAGCTTTCTCTGTGCGATTCCTCACATACGCATTTCTCATAAACTGCTATATCCACGCCATGCTCAATATCAAAAATCACAATACCCTTGAAGCTCTTGATCGTCGTATCGGCAACATGAGGCAAAACATCGAGGGCTTCAAGCTGGATACTGACTGCGTGCATGCGGTTATCAGGAATATCAGATGGAAGAAATAAAGGAGCGCTTCAAGGAGGATTCTTACGCATGGCATTTATAAGAATGTGCAAGCAGCTTGCCGCGAATCGGGAATCCCTGCAAAATGCCCCTGCAAATGCATTGGCAGATCGAACAAATATTTTTGAATAACGTTCAGGGAGGAACACGATGGCTAGCGTTGGATACCACGAGCCGATTGAGGAGCTATCCGATGAAACCAGGGATATGCACAGGGCAATCACATCGCTGATGGAGGAACTGGAGGCGGTTGATTGGTACAACCAGCGCATCAGTGCATCGAAAGATGCCCAGCTCAAGGCGATTCTTACGCATAATCGCGACGAAGAGAAAGAACATGCGTCGATGCTGCTCGAGTGGATCCGGCGCAGGGACCATGTATTTTCGAATGAACTGAAAGAATACCTGTTTAACGAGAACCCGATCGTTCACGAACAAAAAACGTAACCGGGCTAGCAGCCTGGCTTAGGCTTGCCTAAAAGAGATCACCGGCAGAGATTACGGCCGAGTATTCCGGCCGGAAGGCGCAGTGAGGGATTATTTGGTGGCGTTATTGGAGTTCGGCTTCGATAAGCACGGGCAGTTCAGGACAGGCTTTCGAGCCAATTTCGCCGAACTTGGCGAGCGTCGCTAAAAACCTGTTTCAGCGAATTGCTGTCCCCGCGTGCAAGCATTTCCCTGATTTCGGCAAGTTCGTGCTGATACGCGTCGATTTCATTGCAGAGGGCATCCTGGTTGGCTAAACATATGTCCCGCCACATTTCAGGCGAGCTTTCCGCGATGCGGGTAAAATCACGAAATCCGCTTCCGGCAAAACCCAGCGCATCGCCTGGGCCAAGCGCCTCATCAACACCTGATTCATCCCTGGAATGAAGGTTCGAGGCGTAGAACCGGTGCATAAGCGCGAATGCAAGCACGTGAGGAAGATGGCTCACCGACGCAAGAACTTCATCATGCCGGGCGGCATTCATTAGCGAGACGCGTGCGCCGCATGCCTGCCATAGCTCGATTACACGTTTGGTCGCACTTTCGCTGGTTTCATCCCCCGGCGTCAATATGACGTTTTTTCCCCGGAACAAGCCGGGACGTGCGGCTCCCGCCCCAGATTGTTCCGCTCCCGCGACAGGGTGACCGGGAACAAACATTGCCAGATGACTGGCCAGATGGTTTTTTGCCGCGATAATCACATTTTGCTTCGTACTACCAGCGTCGGTAACGATTGTTCCGGACTGCAGGTGAGGAGCGATTTCGCTCATGATCGCGCCGGTTTGCCCGACCGGGACAGATAGAAATACAATTTCCGCATTTTTCAATGCTGATTGGAAGTCAGCGCCGATTTCATCGATAGCCCCTAATTTCAGCGCGCGCTGAACATTCTCCGGGCTACGGCCCATACCCACTATATACTGGACCTCGCCGGCCTGGCGAAGCGCGAGTGCAAGCGAGCCGCCGATCAGGCCGACTCCGATAATCACCAGTTTGCTGATCATGTGATCGTCATTACAGGGTTTGCTCAAGGTTTCGTTTTAGAATCGCGTTCTACAGGGTTCGGTTCGGTTCTACAAGGTTCTTCCGATAGCTTGCGCTATTCCCTTCAGTGATTCCATGAGGGACTGAAATTCGGCCGGATCGAGCGCCTGATCCGCGTCACACCACGCCTCGCATGGATTGGGATGCATTTCCACGAGCAATCCGTCGGCCCCGGCAGCCACCGCCGCCCGTGCCAGAGCCGGAACCATCCAGGTTTTACCTCCTGCGTGAGAAGGGTCCACGATCACCGGCAGATGCGTTTCTTTTTTTAACACCGGGATGCATGTCACATCCATTACATTCCGGTAGGCGGTTTCGAAAGTACGTATGCCCCGCTCGCAAAAAATAATGTTGTGATTGCCGCCTGCCGCGATGTATTCTGCCGCCATCAGCCACTCGGAAACGGTTGCGGACATGCCGCGCTTGAGTATTACGGGCTTGTTGGTGCGCCCCACCTCTTTCAGCAATTCGAAGTTCTGCATGCTGCGCGTGCCGATCTGGATCACATCCACGTCATATTCGAGAAATGTATCAAGCATGCGGGCGTCCATCAGTTCGGTCACGATGCCAAGATTGTATTTGTCCGCTGCCCTGCGGAACATTTTCAGCCCTTCCTCGCCATTTCCCTGAAAGGTATAGGGACTCGTCCGAGGCTTGAAAGCCCCTCCGCGCATCAGCGTGCAGCCGGCGCCGGAAACCTGTTCCGCAGCCAGATCCATTTGCTCCTGCGTTTCTACAGAACAGGGGCCGCCGATAACCTGCACCTGGTTCCCGCCAATCTGCGTTTCCCCGATATTGATGATTGAATCATGCTTGTGCGATTCGCGCGAAACGATCTTGTATTGCTTGACGACGTGCATTGAATACTCGACCCCGGCCAATGCGTCGAACATTTCGGGATCAAGTTTTTGCTCATCACCAATAGCGCCTATGACGATACGCTCTGTACCGCGAGAGATATTCGCGTCCAGACCGAAGCCCTGAATCCGATCTACGACTGCGTCAATCTGCTCATTGGTGGCGCCGCTGGCCATCACGATAATCAAGCGGATTCTCCTGCTGCCATCTTGGCGGTTCCAGCGGCTTTTGAAACCTGCGGCATCAATTCCTCCGGCTGGTCACCGGAGAGCTTCCCCACGGCGATTTCCAGCGACTTAAGGAATTTCGCATTCTCGGATTCGAGGCCGATGGTAACCCTGAGATGTTGAGGCATTTCGTAAATACCGATGGGGCGAACAATGACCCCTTGCTCAAGGAGGCTTTGATTCACGGCCTTGGCGTCTCCCGGCACCCGGAAACTGAGGAAATTACCGTAGGAGGGGATGTATTCGATGCCCAGCTGCCGCAAACCAGTGGTGATCTGGAGCATACCTGCCTGGTTGAGAGCATACGATCGTTTGACAAATTCCACATCTTCCAATGCAGCAACTGCACCGGCAAGGCCTATGCTATTGACGTTGAACGGCTGGCGCACACGGTTCATCAAATTACTCACCTCTTCATGAGCGAGGCCAAAGCCGACCCGAACGCCTGCCATGCCGTAGGCCTTGGAAAAAGTCCGCGTGATCAGAAGATTCGGGAAACGTTTTAGCCAGGAAATGCTGTCTGCCTTTACCGAAGCAGGCAAGTATTCGTTATATGCCTCATCCAGCACCACCAGCACGTCGGGCGACGCCCTTTCGAGAAAGCGCAGCACGGCTGAGCCCGGGAGGAGCGTTCCCGTAGGATTGTTCGGGTTCGCGATAAATACCATTCGTGTCTCGGGCGTGACGGCATCCAGCATGGCATCCAGATTGTGGCCATAGTCCCGCGCAGGCACAGAGATTCCGCTTGCGCCAACTGCCTGGGTGACAAGGGGATAAACAGCGAATGCGTGCTGCGAGTAAACCGCGGAGGCGCCGGGCTTGAGGAATACGCGCGCCGCCAGTTCCAAAACGTCATTGGACCCATTCCCGAGCACAATCTGATCCCTTGTCACTGCATAGCGTTGCGACAGAGCCGTCTTCAGTTCGTAACCGCTTCCGTCGGGATAAAGCGCCACCTCACTGAGCGCATGATTCATCGCTTCCAGCGCAAGCGGACTCGTACCAAGCGGGTTTTCGTTCGATGCCAGCTTGATGATGAAGCGTTGGTCGATACCCATTTCCCTGGCCAGTTCAGAGATGGGTTTGCCTGGCTGGTAAGGACTGATAGCGCGGATGTATTCGGGGGCAAGCTCGCAAAGGTTCATAAGGTCATATCCATGAATTGCTTTTTTAGAAAAAGGATGGCTGAAAGCGGCAGGCGTCATACCGCGGGGTAAGAGCCGAGCACTTTCAGGAATGCCGCTTTTGCCGTTACTTCCCGAAGTGCCTGCGATACTTTTGAATCCTGCTGATGGCCTTCGATATCCACGAAGAAAACATACTCCCAAAGGCCTGCACGGGAAGGGCGGGACTCCAGCCGGCTCATGCTTACCCCATTTTGGGCCAAGGGGGCCAGCAGTTCGTGTATCGCGCCGGGGCGGTTTTGAGTCGACATGACCATCGACGTTTTATCCTTGCCCGATGGTCCCACCTCCTGCGCGCCAATCACCAGAAAGCGAGTGGTATTGTTGGGATCATCCTCGATATTCCTGGCGCAAACCGCGAGCCCATACACCTCTCCCGCTTTTTTTCCGGCTACCGCGGCGGCATTCTCATCCTCTGCTGCAAGCCTTGCAGCGTCGGCATTGCTTGCGGCATTAATGCGCGCATCGCCAGTCAAATGGGGCAGATTGAGGTTAAGCCACTCGTGGCATTGAGAGAATGACTGTGGATGAGAATAAATCTTTTTTATTCGCGAAACATCAGGATGGCGAGCCAGCAAAAACTGATGGATCGGCAGCGCAACTTCGCCGCATACCTTTAGAGGGGTTTGAAGCAACAGGTCGAGCGTCCTTCCGACCGCTCCCTCCGTGGAATTCTCGACGGGGACGACTCCGTACCCCGCGCTGCCTGACTCCACTTTTCGAAATACATCGTCAATGGAACTGCAGGGTAATGCCGTAACGACACTGCCAAAGCGCTTCAATGCCGCTTCTTCCGAAAACGTCCCTTGCGGGCCTAGGTACGCGACAGACAAAGGTTCTTCCATGGATCGGCAAAGTGACATGATTTCTGTAAATATCCGCCCGATATGCTCGTTTGCCAGCGGCCCCTCATTCAGCGCATTCAACCGGGAGAGTACCTGGGCTTCCCGCTCCGGGCGATATGCAACCCCATTCTTGATCTGCCCGATTTCACGCGCAAGACCCGCGCGCGCACTTATTAACCTCAATAGTTCACTGTCAATGACATCTATCTTGTCGCGCAGATGTTTGAGCTGATCCATCATCAAGGGATTGTGCTGATTCTCGGGGGCTGGGCGAATTTCATCGGCCAGTCCTGCTTATTTCGCAGGTATAGGCAGGTAGCGCACCATCAGCACGCCTTTGATTTCCGCAATCTCTTCCAGCGCCTTTTGCGGTACGGGACTGTCCACGTCAACAAGCGTGTAGGCCATCTCGCCCCGGGACTTGTTGCCCATGTTGTGAATATTGAGACCTGCTCTCGCCATGCTGGTCGATACCTGTCCGACCATGTTGGGGACGTTGGCGTTGGCAACGGCCAGGCGGTAAGGAGATTCGCGCTCGATCGTAAGGTTCGGAAAATTCACCGCGTTTTTGATATTGCCATTTTCAAGGTAATCGATGAGTTGCTTCACCACCATGACGGCGCAGTTCTCTTCAGCTTCCAGGGTCGAAGCGCCCAGGTGCGGCAGTGTAATGACGTTCGGGTGATGCTGGAATATGCGGCTGGGGAAATCGCAGACGTAATATTTAATCTTGCCGGATTCGATTCCTTCGAGCACAGCGTTCTCGTCAACAATGCCCTCCCGGGAGAAATTGAGCAGGATCGTGCCTTTTTTCATCTGCTGCACGACTTCGTGATCAATCAGGTGTCGCGTCGAGTCGAGCAGCGGTATGTGCAACGTCACGAACTCATTGTTGCGTATCAGGTCCTGGATGCTCTCCGCCCTTTTTACTTCCGATGGCAGATTCCAGGCAGCATCCACGGTTATGTTAGGGTCATAGCCAGTCACTTTCATGCCGAGCCGGAGTGCCGCTTCGGCGACCAGCCGCCCTATCGCGCCCAGGCCTATTATTCCCAGGGTTCTTCCCGGTAATTCGATCCCCGAAAACTTTTTCTTGTTGTCTTCCGCCTGCTTGTTGAGCGCAGCGTCATCCCCCTGCAGATTTTCAGTGAAGTGAATGGCTGGGATCAGGTTGCGCGACGCAATCAGCAGGCCCGCCAGCACCAGTTCTTTCACGGCGTTTGCGTTTGCGCCCGGGGCATTGAATACAGGAACGCCGCGCAGGTTCATGTCTTTTACGGGAACGTTGTTGGTGCCCGCTCCTGCCCGGCCTATCGCTGTCACGCTGCGGGGAATTTCCATTTGCAGCATGTTGTGGGAACGCACAAGGATCGCGTCCGGGTCGGCAACATCATCGCCGACGACGTACCGGGATGGGGAAAAAAGGCTCAGGCCCAGCGGAGAAATCTGGTTGAGCGTCAGTATCCGAAAGGTTTTATGCGCGCGTTCAGGCATGCTTGCTTGCAAACTCCCTCATGAATTCCACCAGCGCTTCTACTCCTTCGAGTGGCATTGCGTTATAGATTGAAGCGCGCATTCCGCCAACCGAACGGTGCCCTTTCAGCTGGATCAGGCCATGCTCCTTCGCCTGCTTGAGAAATTCCTCATCCAGGCGGGTATTCTCCAGCGTAAACGGTACATTCATGCGCGACCGATCCGCCTTGACCACCGGGCAGTGATAGAAATCAGTCGAATCGAGAAAATCGTACAACAGGTTGGCCTTGGCGATATTGGTTTTCTCCATCTCGACCAATCCGCCTTTTTGCTTCAGCCACTCGAGCACAAGTCCGCAAATATATATCGGATACGTGGGCGGCGTGTTGTACATCGAATCGTTATCAGCCTGAATCTTATAGTCGAACATGGTCGGCGTGCCAGGGAGGGTTGTTCGCAGCAAGTCTTCCCGTACGATGACAATACATAGCCCCGCCGGGCCAACATTCTTTTGCGCACCCGCGTAAATCAATCCGAAACGGCTAACATCCAGAGGGCGTGACATAAAGCTGGAGGACATGTCCGCGACCAGGGGCATATCGGTACCCATCCGGGTCAGGTCGGGTATCCAGTTGAATTCCACGCCGCCGATGGTCTCGTTCGGTGTGTAATGCAAATAAGCGGCGTCCGGCGCTATATTCCAGGTGTCCTGCGGCGGCACGTAGGTGAAATTCTTATCCTCGGACGAAGCCGCAACCGTTACCGCGCAGTATCGTTTGGCTTCCTTGATGGCTTTTTTGGACCATTCACCTGTATTGATATAGTTCGCGCTTTTCTTGCCGCGCAGCAGATTCATGGGAACCATCGCGAACTGGCTGGAGGCTCCGCCGGAGAGAAAAAGAATCTTGTAATTATCGGGTATTCCCGCCAACTCTCTCAGATCGGCTTCTGTCTTTGCGAAGATTGACATGAACTCCTTGCCGCGGTGGCTCATCTCCATGACCGACATGCCGCTCCCGTGCCAGTCCAGCATCTCATCGCGCGCCTGCCGCAATACCTCAACCGGAAGTACCGCTGGCCCCGCGCTGAAGTTATAGATGTGTTTCATTGGAATTTTTTACCTTCTGCAATTCGGCCACAGAAAAATGCAAAGAAGAGTAAGAGATAGGGGACACCGGCATCAGGAACATGGGCCAGGAAATCTCTTTAGTAGC
>DASSHJ010000015.1:0-4096 GCA_035692965.1 Nitrosospira sp.
AAATGCGGCAGCTCTCGGATTTGAATGTCGGGTGCAAATACCTGGCGACCGATGCTGTCCACGAGGAAGGAGGATCGCCTGTAGAGATTTCCTCCGCTCACTGCGCTTACAAAGTGCCCGATAAGACTCGAGGCAACGGGCGCTTCAAACAGTACGGGCACTTCGCAAGTATTGATTTTACGTGCACCCAGTCGCCTGACACTGCGCACCCCGGCCTGGTTGCCTACGCTATGAGCCGCCTCCAGATCAGAGGGATCTCGAGCCGTCGAGTACCAGTAGTCGCGTTGCATCGCGTCCTTCTCGCTCGCAATGACAGCACAACTGATACTGTGCCGCGAGGCAGGATAGCCGGCCATGAATCCGAGGCTGTTTGCATATATGAATTGTGATTCGCTCAAATGGACGCTTGCTCCTTCCGAGTTGGTAATGCGCTCGTCCACTGCAAACGCCGCCGCTTCGCATTTTTTTGCAAGCTCGATTGCCTGCTCCACCGGCAAATCCCACGGGAAATACAGCTCGAGATCCGGAAATTCCTGCGCAAGCAAATCGCGGTCGGCCAAGCCCGCGCAACTATCTTCTGCTGTATGACCCGCGATCGATAGAGCGGCAGCTACCGTTTCTCGCAGAGCCTGGGGAGAAAAATCGGACGTGCTTGCATGACCGCGCTTTTGGCCGATGTAGACCGTGACCGATATTCCTTTGTCGCGATTGTACTCGATGGTCTCCACTTCGCCCCGCCGGACTGTGACATTCTGACCAAACCCGTCGTCAATGGTCGTCTCGCAGCCGCTGGCGCCTCCTTTTTTCGCATGGTCGAGAACGTCATGTGCGATTTGTTGAAGTGTCGCGAAAGGATAGGAAAATCGCTGCGATGCCTTGGTAATATCACTCATGGAAGATCAAGGGTTGCGAGGTTATGGAACCAGCTTCAAGCAAGCGTGCAATCAGAACGATTCACGTTATCTATATGCAGGCGTCTCGGGATGAAAACATTGAACGGCGTTATGATAACAGGTTTTGGAGGGGTAAATTGACGAGGCGGAAAGAGTCCTGGCAATGGGGATTTGAAGCTTTATGAAAAGCTCTGACAAGATTTATGAGGAATATGAAGGATATTATGGATAAAAAACCGGAAGACGATCGGGAAGAGCATCTCCCGCCCAGCAAGACGCGCCAGAAAAAGGAAATGCATGCACGGCAGGATATCGGCGAACGGCTGGCTCAGCTCGATCCAAAGAGTCTATCCACGTTCGATCTGCCGGAGGGACTGGCGGATGCAATCAATGACGCGAGGAGCATGCGAGCGCACGGGGCGCGACGCCGCCAAATGCAATTGATCGGCAAATTGATGCGCGAGGTTGACCCTGTGCCGATACAGAAAAAGCTCGACGCGTTGAACCGGCCAGGCGTGCAGCAAACCGCAAGGCTGCATTTGCTTGAACGATGGCGTGATCGACTACTGGCGGACGAAAAGGGGCTCATGGACTTTGCCCAGGCCTATCCTGCCGCCGATCTGCAGCACCTAGGCACCCTGGTTCGCGATGCGAAGGGGGAGCGGCTTGCGAACAAGCCGCCCAGGCAGTTCCGTGAATTATTTCAGGAACTGCAAAGGATCGTTCCGGAAAACCCCGGCACTAAAACTTGACCCCCGTGCCAACCAGCTCTGCTGAAATAATCTTGTAGGCAAAGTCTTGCGGTTCGAGACTATCGCGCACGTGCCCCCCGACTTCCGCCTCGGGGTACATAAAGAATGGCAGTTCGCCAATCACACTGTCCTTCGCCAGTTTAACGTCTCGAGCATGATTGAACGCCACCCAGTTCATTTCCCAGGAACCGAATAATTTATTGCGAAGCGCCACCACTCTCGCGTTGCCAATAGGCAATCCTTCGTCCAAGACTAGCTGACGTACGTCCGCCGGATCGACAGGTACCCAGCCCAGGCCGGCGAGATAGAACTCAGGGCGGCAGTGTTGCGCGGTTGTTACATCCCCCGCCTGCCCGAGCGTCTTGTGGCTCGCCGATTCGTCGATACGGATTCCATAGTTATCGCGCGCCGGCACACCCACTGCCCGGGCCAACCCTACGAAAAGGGTATTCAGATCCGCGCATTTGCCCCCCAAGTTACCGCTTTCGAGCATCGATTTGATGTCTCCACGCCCGCAACCGCGTGCATTCGGGTCGCGGTAGGATTTGTCGACTACCCAATTGTATATGGCATGCGCCTTCTGGAGCGGCGTTTGCGCATTTGCATCCTTTACAATGGAGAGTGCAGTCTTGCGTACGATGCCGTCGAGCGGTATATGTTTGGTCGCATGCAGATAATGTTTTACATCAGCTGGAATGGCCGCTCCTGCCTGCTCCTTATAGGTGAGCAGATCCACGGCGCGGTCTGTCGTCTTGACAATGCTGCTTACGGTAACGGTGCGCGGGCCGCCATGGCGCCATTCTGCATAAAACATGGGGGAAGCAGTGCCGGGAATGTTTTCAAACCTCGCAACGTCCGGATTGCCCTTCCATATATTTCCCTGGGTAAACTGGTAAGGAGTGTCGTCGGCATCCGGCAGAGGCAGCCATAAACGCGCCTTCTTTCCATCTCCGGGCAGATCGACCTGATAAGTCAAGCGATAGCTGTGCGGGCGCCTCGGTATGATCTGCTCACCAAATACCGATGGCGCAACGGGAATCAGGGCCGCGGTTACCCCGGCCAGTTTGATGAACTCCCTGCGTTTCATGATCTTCTCCTGATGGATCGATTAATGTAAAAAATTGCAAGTGCGGAATCTAATCCCGCGTTCCGGTTAAGTCAAGGGAGTATCAACGCTTGCTTTTACATCCCTCGATTGGCAAACCTGGCGCCAGGAAGTCAACCCAAAGCTGATAAAATCCAGGTTTCTCCCACCGGTTGTTTTTGCATCCATGACCCCTGCCTCGCCTGCGTTGCTTCCCTCTGTGGAACTCAAAACCGGTTCCGCACCTGCTCATACCGTTATATGGCTACATGGCCTGGGTGCGGATGGAAATGACTTCGTTCCCATCGTAAAGCAGCTCGTCCCAACTCTGAATATACCCCCCGTGCGTTTTCTTTTTCCCCACGCCCCGATCCGGCCGATGAGCATCAATCGGGGAATGATGATGCGCGCGTGGTATGACTACGACCTGCTCGATCCGAATTTGGGCCTTCGTGAAAACGTGCCGAGCCTGATTGCATCACAGCAGGCAATTGAAGCGCTCATAGCGCGGGAAGTGGAAGGAGGCGTTTCGCCCCAGTGTATCGTTCTGGCAGGTTTTTCCCAGGGAGGCGCCCTGGCGCTTCATGCGGGATTGCGTTATCCCGAAAAACTTGCCGGCATCATGGCGCTTTCCGCCTATCTGCCTGCCCCCGCTACACTCCATGCCGAGGGCAGTCGGGAAAACCTTGCGACGTCAGTTTTCATGGCGCATGGCATTAATGACCATGTAGTGCCCATGATCCTTGCGGAGACCTCGAGGCGACAACTTATCGAATCGGGTTATCCACTCGAATGGCACGAATATCGGATGGCGCATAGCGTCTGTGACGAAGAATTAGCCGATATCAGCGCCTGGCTGAACAAGGTCTTGCAGTAGCCAGACGGTCTCAAGGAGAGCTAGCCCAAGATGCGGAGCCACGCACAGGTCTTCGCTATTGGTCGCGCCTGAAGTTTGGTATTACCCATCGCAACCATCTGATCGAATCGGTTTCGCTTCACGAAATCTTAAACTTCTCCTGACGGTTCCTTCACAACGCCTGCATTACCCTGCTTGAAACAGGGTAATTATGTGCTATATTTCCCTTATGGCACCATGGAAATTTTTACAGCAGGGGCGATTTGATAACTTATAGAAGGAGGAAAAATGAATACCCCCCTCACCCCGCTTCAGAACCTTGCGGCACCCGCGTTTCCGGGTCAATCATCTGATCTCATGACGGAAAGGAACAGCACCCGAACCGAACACGCGGGCCAGCGAATCGCACATATTGATGACGATCCGGATATTCGCGACACGGTAAAACGCATATTGCACGTCAATGGTTATGCGGTCGAGAGCTACCAGACAATGAGGGATTTCACGACTT
>DASSHJ010000016.1:0-3741 GCA_035692965.1 Nitrosospira sp.
TGAAATCGATACGGCCAGGGGTTACATCAGCTGGATTTCGCCGATGGCGCGCGCACTGATCAAGGCGCGGGAAGGCGATGTGGTTATATTGAATGCGCCAGGAGGACTTCAGGAACTCGAGATACTGGAGGTTAAATACCAGACGATCGAGATGGAGCCATTTGTCGGGGAAGAGTGAGTGCATGGGGTTATTGCAGGTCTGTCGGCAGGAAACTTCATGTGGCTGAGAATTGAAGCTCCCGGGAGAGGAGGTGTTCTCCGATGAAATTTATCACTTCTCGCCATAACGCATTTTTCAAGCAATTGATGGAGGTGGGCGAGTCTGCGCAAGAACGCAAGGACCTTGGATTGACGCTTCTTGACGGCGCCCATCTGATCGAGGCCTACAGGCAGGCGCTGGGGCAGCCGACACGACTGATCGTCAGTGAGACCGGTTGGGAAACCAGCGAGATAAAGTGCTTGCTGGCGGAGAAGGGCGCGGCAGATAAGGAAGTCGTTGTGTTGACGGACAATCTGTTTCAGGTCGCTTCTCCGGTTAAGACGCCCACCGGCATCATGGCCCTCATATCCATTCCCAGACCTGAAAATATTCCTCTACGGGCTGCTCAAAGGGACGAGTCTTTTTCGGTATTGCTCGAAGCGATGCAGAATCCCGGCAACCTCGGTTCAATCCTTCGCTCCGCTGCTGCCGCAAGCGCAAGTCATGTGTATCTTTCGGAGGGTTGCGCGGATGTCTGGTCCCCTGTAACGCTGCGCGCGGCAATGGGTGCTCACTTTTTGCTGCGCATATACGAGCAGTCCGATATTGCAAATATTGCGAAGACCTTCAATGGCAAGGTGGTCGCGACTTCGTTGAAGGCGAAAACGAGTCTCTACCAGACGGCCTTGACCGGACCTATCGCATTCGTTTTCGGCAACGAAGGCGCAGGCCTATCGGATGAGGTATTGGCGGCGACGAACGAACAAATTATTATCCCTATGCCAGGTGGTACGGAATCCCTGAATGCAGCATCAGCCGCAGCGGTATGTTTTTTTGAGAGAGTACGGCAGATGAAAGCGAACTCGTAGGCCGTGTCATGGCACAGCACCTGCTACCCCTGATGCTGCTTGTGTTGCATTGCAGAGTGTTAGGGAAGCGAGCGGTCCAGCCAGTTCTCCAATCCCTGGACATTCAGTCCCACATCCAGGCTCAGCAGGTCGCGGATTTCTCCTTCCGGCAACTTGCAGCCGTGCGCAATGATCCTGTTTAGCAGGAGATTTCCAAGTTTCTCCACCATGGCCCTGTGCCTGTCCGGCGCGTTGCGCAATCCCCTGGCAATATCGACGTGCGCGTCGACCAGTTCGTGCAGTTCGGCAGCGTGTTGGGGCAGGTGCCCCACCCGCCCGTAATGGGTCAGGAATGCATGGATGGGGTTAAAGCCCATGAGCTTGTCCAGTGAGGCATGCGCCGCTGACGGGTCGAACTGGACCGGACTTGTGGTAGGGAACACGAACTCCATCCCGTCCACATCGAATTCCCGGTAGGAAATGCCGAAAGTATCGCCGGTAAAGAACGACTGGCTGCGGCTGTCGAAAATACAATAATGGTGGCGGGCGTGGCCAGGCGTATCAAGGAAAAGCAGCGGCCTCCCATTGAAATCCAGCCTGAATCCGTCTGGCGCCTCGATAATCCGGCTGGCATCGACCGGCCGGATTTCCCCATACATGCGCCTGAATTGATCCTCCCCGTAGACTGACATCGCACTGGCTACCAGCCTGGCTGGATCAGCCATGTGGCGGGCTCCTCTAGGGTGCACTACAAGCCTAGCATTGGGGAAATGATGCATGAGTTCACCGGCTCCGCCCGCGTGATCGAGATGAATGTGCGTGACGAACACATATAAGACATCCTCGGGACCGAGGTTTCTGCCTTTCAGTACTTCGATGAGCCCACCGGCCCCGGACGAGGTGCCGGTATCCACCAGGGCGGCCTTGCCGCCTTCAACAACCAGATGGATTGCCGCGAGACCCGGGCGGAGATAATCTGCGTCAATGGCACTGATTCCATGCTCGTAATCAGTAATGTGTGGGACAGGGCGCCGCACCGGAATGGTTCCGGGTAAAGGTTCACCCTTTGCTTTCGGGCGGGAAGCGTCTGGCGGGGGAGCCCCGTTGTTCATGACAAGATGCTGAAGCTACGCAATCGGCTGCTTCAGCTGTTCAAGTATTGCCGGGTTTTCCAGTGTCGAAACATCCTGGGTTATTTCTTCGCCTCTTGCCAGCGTGCGCAGCAGGCGCCGCATGATTTTACCGGAACGGGTCTTTGGAAGGTTATCGCCAAACCGGATCTCGTCGGGACGGGCGATGGGGCCGATTTCTCCTGAGACCCAGTTGCGTAACTCAATGGCTGTTTTTTGAGCGTCGGAGCCTTGGACGCGCGAGCCTTTCAACACCACGAATGCCACAATCGCTTCGCCCTTGATTTCATCAGGCTTGCCGACTACCGCAGCTTCTGCGACGAGAGGACTGGCTACAAGAGCGGATTCGATCTCCATGGTTCCCAGCCGATGACCGGATACGTTGAGCACATCGTCAATGCGTCCCATGATCCAGAAGTAGCCATCGAGGTCGCGGTTGGCCGAGTCCCCGGCGAGGTAATACCCGCCTCCGAGCTCTTCCGGGAAGTAGGTTTTCTTGAAGCGCTCCGGATCACCCCACAACGTGCGGGCCAAGGATGGAAAAGGTCGTTTGATGACAAGGAATCCACCCTTGCCGTCGGGCACATCATGCCCTGCCTCGTCGACAATCGCTGCCTTGATGCCAGGCAGGGGAAGCGTGCACGAGCCCGGCTTGAGCGGTATGGCGCCGGGAAGCGGGGCAATCATGTGGCTCCCCGTTTCGGTCTGCCACCATGTATCCACGACCGGGCAGCGGGATTGACCAACGGCCGTGTAATACCACATCCAGGCTTCCGGATTGATCGGTTCACCTACCGAACCCAGCAGGCGCAGAGAGGAGAGATCGTATTGACCGGGAAGATCGGAACCCAGCTTGATGAGTGAACGAATGGCAGTGGGCGCAGTATAAAAGGTTGTGACTTTATGGTTTTGGATCATCTTCCAGAACCGGCCCGCATCAGGATGCGTCGGTACGCCTTCAAACACGACTTGTGTCGCCCCGACAGCGAGGGGGCCATACGCGACATAGCTGTGGCCGGTTACCCAGCCAACGTCGGCCGTACACCAGAAAATATCGGTAGGCTTGTAATCGAACACCCACAACATGCTTACGATGGTTCCCAGGAGATAGCCCCCAGTCGAGTGCTGGACTCCTTTGGGTTTTCCCGTTGAACCGGAGGTGTAGAGCGTGAACAACGGATGCTCCGCATTCACCCACTCCGGTTCGCAGCCGTCGCTCTGCCCCTGGATCAGCTCATGCCACCAGACGTCGCGCGGCGAATTTAACCCCAGATTCCCCTCACCCCGCTTGTAAACGATGACTGACTTCACTGAGTCTGTTCCGCCCATCGCAAGGGCTTCAGCTACCGCGGCCTTAAGATGGTTGATCTTGCCCCCGCGGTGTTGCTCATCAGCGGTAATGACGGCTACCGCACCGGCATCCGTAATGCGTTCATGCAGGCTTTTTGCCGAAAAGCCTCCAAACACCACCGAATGTGTTGCGCCGATGCGCGCGCAGGCTTGCATCGCAACCACGGCTTCAATGCTCATGGGCATGTAGATAATGACTCGGTCTCCCTTGCGG
>DASSHJ010000017.1:0-17171 GCA_035692965.1 Nitrosospira sp.
TGTCTTCCAGACTATACCTTGAGACCTTGGATGTTATTGGTGACCGTCTCAGTAACGTTAGGCGCCGCTGGGAGCTTTGGGCCGAGAGTGGCGATGAAGTTATGAAGCTCCTTGCCCCAACAATTCAAATTCCACCCTTGCGTCGGTCGAGCAGCTTTGCGCCATCGGTTCGCAACTCGCCTCTCGGATCGACAAACTATAGAGAGTCTGTCGTGTGACCGCGAGCTCGGCGAAAGGTCAGCCACCTTCGTCTCAAGCTTTCCCATCGCCGCCTGAGCAAGGCGCAGCTTCGCCGGCGTTATCTTCGACTGGAGGTGATGCGCCATGTCGGCATATCCAACCATGTGCTTCAGGCCGTCCCGGCGCACAGCGTGCGACGGATGGCGCAGGAAGGCCGCCGACTCAGGGCACAGAACTTCGAGCAGATGCGGCCCGGGCGCCGGCATGCGACACTTACGTCCTTCCTCTTGGAAACCGAGATCGCGCTCACCGATGCGGCGATCGTCATGTTTGAAACGTTGATCGGCAAGAGCTTCCGTCAGGCGGAATCGTAATCGTCAGCTCCTCCCGCCGGCTCGTCGGCTCAGTTAAAGATTTTCCCTGAATGTTTGTGTCAAAAGAAGCGACATGATGTTTTTTTCCTGTGCCGCGCCCGGTTATTCCTGCTACGCTTTCATTTGTTGCCGATAGTGGGATAATTGACGCTGCAAAGCCTGATTGCTACTCCTGATTGCCCTACTGTTCGTAAGACTTTCTCTTGCCATTTTTCGTGCATGCTGGTCGATTCTCATTGCCATCTTGATTTTCCACAGCTCGCCAATAACCTTGATGAGGCGCTCGAAAAAATGCGCGCCAATGACGTCAGCCACGCCCTTTGCATAAGCGTTAATCTCAAAGATTTTCCGCGAGTGCGCGCGCTGGCCGAAAGCCATTCCAATTTGTTCGCATCGGTCGGCGTCCATCCCGATTACGAGGACTTGACCGAGCCCAAGGCTGCCGAACTCTCCATGCTTGCCAGTCATCCCCGGGTCATTGCAATTGGCGAAACCGGGCTGGATTACTTCCGTCTGGAAGGCGACCTGGAATGGCAACGGGAACGCTTCCGCCAACATATTCGCGCTGCCCGGCAATGCGGCAAACCTCTGGTCGTGCATACACGCTCGGCCGCTGCGGACACGCTGCGGATCATGGCGGAGGAGGGCGCGGATAGAGTCGGCGGGGTGATGCATTGCTTCACTGAAAGCTGGGAAGTGGCACAGCAGGCAATGGAAATGAACTTTTACATTTCATTCTCTGGAATCGTCACATTCAAGAACGCAACCACGCTCAAGGATGTCGCACGAAAAATAAATCTCGACAGGATGCTGGTGGAAACCGACTCTCCCTATCTGGCGCCTGTGCCCTACCGTGGCCAGATGAACCAGCCGGCTTTCGTACGGCATGTCGCAGAAGCCATAGCGGAACTCCGCGGCATAAGCCTGGACGAGGTTGCATCAGCCACTACCGCTAATTTTTTCAACTTATTCAAGGCGGCTTGACCATGATCCCATTCCGAAAGCTTTCTTTTCTCGCTGCTTTAATGCTTGTTTCCAATTTATACCAGCAACCGCTGGCCGTGGCGGGTGTCTACGAGGATTTACGCTGGGCGGTCGAAGACAACAACACGGGGGACATTGCCAAACTGATCGCCCGCGGCGCGGATCCCAATACTCCCGATGAACGCGGCAACACACTGCTGATGGTGGCTGTCGGCCACAAAAATGCGGACCTGGTTGATCTCCTGGTTAATGCGGGCGCCAAGCTCAACTTGCGCAACAGACGGGGGGAGACGGCCATCATGCTCGCGAGCTACCGGGGCTTCAAAGACATTGTCGAGAAACTTTATATAAGGGGTGCCGAAATCAACCATCCCGGCTGGAACCCGCTGATTTACGCTGCATCAGGCGGGCATGCCGACATTATTAGGCTATTGCTGGAGGGAGGAGCGCTTGTCAACTCGGTTTCCACAAATGGAACGACCGCCCTCATGATGGCTGCGCGCGGTAATCATGAGGAAGCCGTAAAGGTTCTCCTTGAAAAAGGGGCGGACCCCAATCTCAGGAATGAATGGGACATGACTGCGCTGGACCTGGCTTTGAAGAAAAAACATTATCGAGTCGCGGAACTGCTGAAGGTGAGAGTGAGCGATGCCAGATAACCCCAAGAAGTAACTTTCCGGGTAGTTCTGATGGGCGCAGTGGGTTTCAATCATTTTAATTTACGTGCTCCAGGCGCTCTGCTGGACGAGCTGAAAACGTTCTATATCGAAATTTTAGGTCTGGCGGAGGGGCCCCGTCCATCCCTGGGAACTCCCGGCCATTGGCTATATGTCGGGAAACAGTGCGTTCTCCACCTGAGTCGGACTCGGCCTGGCGAAATACGGCACACCCATATACCCACCACTTTTGACCATATCGCTTTCACCTGCATCGACCTGCTGGAAATGAAGGCACGTCTCGAGCGCAATAATATCCAGTTCAGGACAGGCCAGGTACCTTCGTTGGGAATCACCCAGATATTCATCCAGGATCCTGCGGGAAATGGAATTGAGCTGAGTTTTGCGAGCGAGCAAGCGTGATAGCATGATGAGTCAACGCGGAAACGAGATCGCGAAGTACTGCTTACCTGACTGCCGATAGGACTCATGGTCACGACGCTGATGGATACCTTATGGTAAAACCACTTAAAGATAAGGTTGCGATTGTTACAGGCTCATCAAGGGGGATTGGTGCGGAAATTGCCCGTACACTGGGTGGCGCTGGTGCGAAAGTCATCGTTAATTACGCTCTTAATCGACCTGCAGCAGACGCTGTTTGCCTGGATATCACTAAAACGGGAGGTGAATCGCTTGCCGTTCGGGCCGACGTAAGTCACGCTGCAGAGGCGCGCATCCTTTTCGATGCCGCAATTGGGCGCTTTGGCCGCGTACATATTCTTGTCAATAATGCCGGGGTGCTTGTTTCCCGGAAAATTGCAGACATAACGGACGAAGAGTTCGACCGCGTCCTGGCCGTAAACACCAAAGGCGTTTTCCATATGCTGCGCGAGGCCGCCACGCGGATGGACGACGGTGGCCGGGTGGTCAGCCTTTCGAGCACTGTAACGCGACTGATGCTGCCCAATTACGCGGCGTATGCGGCGAGCAAGGGCGCAGTCGAGCAGCTCACGCGTGTTTTTGCAAGAGAGGTGGGCGAAAGGGGAATTACCGCGAATATCGTATCGCCCGGTCCGGTCAATACCGAGATGTTTACGACCGGCAAAACCGAGGAAACGATCAGACGAATGGCGCAAATGTCATTCGAGGGACGGGTTGGTGAGCCGGAGGACATTGCCCGAGCAGTTCTTTTTCTCGTCAGCCACGACGCGGGCTGGATTACAGGGCAAAACATCAGCGTCAGTGGAGGCGCCGCGTAAGCAACCTGTAGTACCATCGCCCGCTTTCCTATCTTGAGTCCCACAAGTTTTGTCCGCCCTGGCCGAGATCGGAGCAGTGTATGGGTAATACCTTCCAAGCAGTATTGC
This sequence comes from Nitrosospira sp., assembly GCA_035692965.1. Classification (GTDB taxonomy): domain Bacteria; phylum Pseudomonadota; class Gammaproteobacteria; order Burkholderiales; family Nitrosomonadaceae; genus Nitrosospira. Next base: position 3,562 of record DASSHJ010000017.1, read on the forward strand.
TACGAGCTTTATCCGGTCAGCAGCTGAGCATTTTCAAACAATCGCCCGGAGCGCAGCGCTCCGTGGATGACGCCTGATAGCGCTCGCGGCTGTTCATGCAGTTCCCCGCGTCCTCGCCGAAGCCCGTTTTGAGAACCGGCCTTTTCCACAGACATCCAAACTTGCGTTGGGCCGTCGGTTGCACCGTCAATTGCATGGTTCTTTTGTTTCTTATCAGCGCGCGATTACCTGAGCTTGGCAGTCACAATAAGGGTTTCGAATACGTGTCGTGCTGGAATCATGAAATACACTGTGACTCGGCTGCTGCTACCCATGCGGTTCCAGGTCGTCATACTATAGTGCTTGAAAGCAATAACTCACCGTATACCCGTATACCTATACACCCGTACACCTGTCAGGATTTAAAACCTCCGATGGATAAGGCGTGATCGGAAAAACACAAGAGGTCGAGCTCCTCAAAATCAAGGGACGACTTCCAGCCCCCAAAGGCGTGGCGCTTGCCATAATGGAAATCTGTCGTCGCGACGATGCGACGATAGCGGAAATCGCCAAGGTAATACAAAGCGATAACGCCCTGTCTGCTCGCCTGATCCGCTTGGCGAATTCCGGCGCCAACACGGGTCGTCCCGTGAATAACATTCCTGACGCTATCATGCGGCTGGGACTTTCAGCGGTTCGGCTACTGGCGTTGGGTTTCTCCCTCGTCGATCAGTATTCAAGCGGGCCATGCCAGGCATTTGACTACACGCGCTTCTGGTCTCATTCATTGCTGATGGCAGTGGCCTGCCAGCAGCTGGGCGGGTATATCAAGGGAGGATCGCCCGACGAGCTATTTGCCTGTGGTTTACTGGCCCGTATCGGCTGCCTGGCCCTCGCGACCGTTTATCCTGCTGAGTACGCTGAATTATTGACGCAACAGGATGGGAATACGGATGCTGATCCCACTTTGCTTGAGCTGGAGCGTGAAAGTCTGCACGTCGATCATAACGAACTCACTGCCACCATCCTGGCGAGTTGCAACATTCCAGCATCTCTCGTAGAGCCGGTCTGCTACCATGAGGCCCCTGACGCCTCGGGCTTTGCCGAGGGCTCACGACCTTACCAGTTGACCCATCTTTTCGATCATGCGAAACAGTTGGCGGATCTAGGCCTGGCGCCGGAGACGGAACGTTACAGCAAGACATCGGAACTCATGCTGCTGGGGAGTAAAATCGGGCTGGACGACGAGAAAATGGGTGCCGAGGTCGACAGGATTTTCCTGCAGTGGCACACGTGGGGCGAACTGCTTAAGGTTCGCACCTCCACAACTCCCGCGTTCTCAAGGATGGCGGCTACTCCATCGCATCAACCTCGAGAAGAACGGGTACCGAACCAGCTACGCGTAATTCTTGTCGACGATGATGCGTCGAACCGGCTTGTAATGGAAGGCATTCTGGGCCGCATACTCGGCCGTGCGATCCATTCTGCCGGCAATGGGGAGGAGGCGCTGGCGAAGGCACGGGACCTGATGCCCCAGATCGTCGTGACCAATCGACTCATGCCGGTCATGAACGGGATCGAGTTTTGCCGCAGCCTGCGTGCGGCGGAATGGGGCCAATTCATGTACGTCATCATGCTCGCAGATGGCGAGTTGGAGGACGAGATGGTCGAGGCCTTCGAGGCGGGCGTGAATGATTATATAACCAAGCCGGTAAATATTCCTGCCCTGAGCGCCAGGATTCGCGCTGCACTGCACTACGTTAAACTGCTTGCGGCCTGGGAGCGGGACCGAGCTCAGCTCAAGCGATTTGCCGCAGAGCTGGCGAGCAGCAATAGCAGGCTGGAGAAAATCGAGTTGACGGATCTGCTCACCGGCCTACCCAATCTACGCGCCGGGATGAACGCGCTTTCGAAAGCGTTGCTCAACGCGCATCGCTCGAGTGAATCCCTATCGGTCATCATGATCGACATTGATCATTTCAAGTCGATCAACGAACGCTACGGTCACGCCCTGGGCGATGTCGTATTGAAGGAGGTCGCAATGGCGCTTCAGGCCAAGGTGAGGGGCAATGACGTTGTTTGCCGCATGGGAGGTGAAAAATTTTTCGTAATCTGCCACAACGCGGATCCGCCATCCGCGTTTCATGCCGCGGAACGACTGCATGCTACACTCAGATCCCTCAATATCGAAATAGAGACCGTAGCTATTCAAATCACTGCCAGCATCGGCGTAGCATCCAGGGAACCCCAGATGTTGAACCGGGATGCAATGTTGGAAGCAGCCGATAAGGCGATGCAAGCAGCCAAAAATTCTGGCCGGGACCGGATCGCCGTCATCAGCCAGGACCGGATACACCACCCCGCGAGCGGGCTTCAGCCGGAATTTCATTTTGCCGGAAATGCGGTTTAGCCGGCGTTGCCGGGATTACCGTACATTAATCGAGGCCAAGGGGCGGCTACGCCACTTCTTGCACCCGCGCACAAGCCTCGACCCCGTGATATTTCACCTTATCCATCAGGATGCAGAAATCCCGGATCTGCATGCAGTCTCGTATCCATTCTCCGGACTCCGTTTCCAACGCGGCGTTTTCCATGGTCAGCGCGGCGGCAGCCCAATGTCCGTGCGCAATTTCTACCATTGCGATCTTGCACCGTGTGGTTTGCGCAGGTGGTGCCGCCATAAGGATATCGAATATCGTTTTCACGGCGACCTCTATTCGTAAAACCTAAACCCCCTCAAACAATTTGACCATGCATAGGGGGGCCAAGTGCCGCACGGGAAATTATTTTATGCAATAACCCGGATCCGGAGAGACATGTCCCGGGCAGTGGACATATTATTTCTAATTGAGTACAGTGAGTTATGCCAAATATTTAAATATTTCATGAAGAACGGACGAATGTGTCTCGCAACAGCATGTGCCGGGAGGTCTCATTAACATCGACCATGCCACCATTGCCCTTCATCTTGGCGCAGCAGTGATTGCCGGGGGTATCATTGGTCTCGAAAGGACCTATCACGGGCATCCTGCCGGATTTCGAACGTACGCACTTGTTTGCGTGGCCTCCAGCTTATTGATGCTGGTTTCCCTTTATGAATGGGAGGCGTCCTCTCCTGGCATGTCACTCGGCGGGATCGGTGCTGGTCCCAGCAGAATGGCGCAAGGCATCATGACAGGAATAGGATTTCTTGGCGCGGGGGTAATATTCAAGGAGGGTTTAAGCGTACGTGGGCTCACAACCGCGGCATCCATCTGGGTAACTGCCGCTATTGGCATCATGCTGGGCCTCGGCCTTTATTTTCCGGCGGGACTTGCAACCGCGCTAACCCTGGGAATCCTTTCGCTGTTCCGCATGCTTGAAGATGGGATTCCACGTCACGTCTATGCGCAATACCATATCAGCTTTGATAGAAATAACGTAATGCCCGAGGATATGGTTCGAAAACTTGTGATCGACCACGGATTTGAAATAGCCAATATGAGCTATTGCATCAACCATGCGGGGCTGTTTGAATATCGTATGGATATCCGGACCACGAACCCCGGCAGCGCATCCACGTTGGCACGAATATTGCTTGAGAAAGAATCTGTTCGCGAGTTCGGAATCTGGACCGCTGGGGGATAGGAGCGCAATCCTCTCCCTCCCAGCGCCATGAGGCTGACGATTTTTTCGATAAAAAAGGAGTTCAACAATGCAGATAAGTCCTTATTTAAGTTTTAACGGTCAGTGTGAGGCGGCGTTCAGGTTCTATGAGCAACGTGTGGGAGGAAAAATCGTCGCCATGCTGACATACGGAAACTCACCGGCTGCAGAACAGTGCGCTGCCGATATGCACGGAAAGATCATGCATGCCCGGCTGATCCTGGACGGCCAAACATTGATGGGTTCAGACAGTCCGCACGGGCGCTATGAAGAAACCAGAGGCATGTCGGTTGCGCTGGGGATAGACAATCCTGAAAAGGCTGAGTGGATATTCAGTGCGTTGGCGGAAAATGGAACGATACAGATGCCGATTCAGGAGACCTTCTGGGCCCATCGTTTCGGAATGCTGGTAGATCAGTTCGGAATCCCGTGGATGATCAATTGCGAGCGCACGGATAACAAACCCGGCGCATAGAACTGCAAGGCGCCTTACCCGTAAATTGCAAGAACGAGTTTGCCCACATGCTCGCCTGATTCCATCAGCGCATGCGCGGCACCGGCCTCTTCCAGCGGAAAAACCTTGAATATCACCGGGGCCACTTTTCTTTGCTCTATGAGAGGCCATACGTGCCGTTCCAGATCCCCTGCAATCTGTGCCTTTTCCTCGATAGTGCGCGATCGCAGCGTGGAACCGGTGTGCGTCAGCCGTTTATGAAGCATGATCATCAGGTTCAGGTTTGTAGCCGGCCCCTTCTGTACTCCGATCTGCGCGATGCGCCCGTTCAGCGCCGCCGCCTTGTAATTCCGTTCGACATAATCTCCCGCGACGATATCCACAATGACGTCGGCCCCCTTGCCGCCTGTGAGCTCCCGGGTTTGCTCGACAAAATCCTGATTACCGTAGTTGATGGCGAAATCCGCACCCAACCGAAGGCAGGCATTCCGTTTTTCTTCTGACCCGACGGTTACGATAACCGTCGCCCCAAATGCCTTGGCCAACATGATTGCCGTGGTTCCTATGCCAGAAGCGCCGCCATGGATCAATACTGTCTCCCCGGCCTGGAGTCCCGCTCTCTGAAAGAGATTTGCCCAGACGGTGAAGAATGTTTCGGGCACGGCGGCGGCCTGCACCATACTCAACCCTTGGGGCACCGGGAGCGCATTGGTTTCGTGTACGGTACAGAATTCGGCGTACCCCCCTGCGGGAAGCAGGGCGCAAACCTTGTCACCCAGCTTATAGCGCACCGTACCACCACCAAGCCCGATCACCTCTCCGGCGATTTCAAGACCTGGGATGTCGGACGCACCAGGGGGAGGAGGGTAGAGCCCGCAACGCTGCAAGACGTCTGGACGGTTCACGCCCGCCGCACGAACTCTGATCAACAGGCAACCGTTGCCCGGCTGCGGAATCGGACGCGAGACGGGCATGAGCACCTCCGGCCCGCCCGGCTGCCTGATTTCCATAGCAAGCATCGCAGGACCACTGCCTGTCGGCAAATCACTCACTGTACGATCATGGAATCAATAACTCATGCTGTTGAGAGGCGAGTCCGGGATAAGCGGCTGTGTCCGAACTGTCCGGAGCACCCCTCCTGTTACCTGATTGACTCGTGTGGCATACATTATCTTTGGCCCAATTGCCATAATCTGTCTGCTGAACCACTAACTTTTCATTCACAGAATTTCGAAAAGAAGTTATGTTCCATTGCAAACGGGAGTGCCAACACGATGAAAAAGGCCATTCCTGAAATCTTTCTCCGGAATGACTTATTGGGGAACAAGGGCAGGCCGGGGAAAGAAACGCGTAAGTTCCTGGCGAAAATCCGCTACGGAGCTAATATTTAAGGAACCTCTCAGTAAGTCCCGCATGGGTGCGCTGCTAGCAAGATCGGGATGATCACAAGGCGTGACGAAGGTCGCCACGCGCGTAGGATGCCAGGAAGCGCAACGCCGAGGGCTATTGATGTCGCACCAAGCAGCCGCTGTACCGTTCTCTATTCCCCATTCCCGTTGCCGGAAAGACCTTAACCATTTTTGAAGCGCTTCTTTGACTTATCGATAATTCGTCGGCCTTTCCAGCGGGTTTGATAAAAACCGCTCCGGGAATTGGAGAAAAATGCATGGATAGGGAAGAATGGTACTTTCAGGTAGGCTATGTAGAAATTTTGTATGCCGCAATGGTGGTCGGGATCATCGTCGCTTTATATTACTTCAGGCGACTGAAGCAGGTTTCCGAGTTTGCCGCCACCCTGATCGAAGAGCATGGCATGCTGCTCGGTTTGCTCGGACTGGCTATCGTTCTGTTTATCCTGAACAGGTTGCTGGGAGACTTGTGGTGATTTTCGTAAAACAACAAATGAATGTTAAAGGAGAAACCCTATGAATATTCTCATGGTCTTGACATCTCACAGCCAGCTCGACGATACGGGCGAGAAAACAGGCTTATGGCTGGAAGAATTTACCACGCCTTACTACGTATTCAGGGATGCCGGCGCCAGCGTCGCGCTTGCGTCCCCTGAAGGAGGGGAACCTCCCATCGATCCGAAAAGCCAGCGCGCGGAGAATGAGGGGTCGTCGGTACGACGCTTCCGCAGAGATCCCGTCGCACAGGCCGAGTTCGTGAACACCAGGAAGCTGGATGGGGTGGCTGCCGCGGAATTCGACGCCGTCTTCTACCCGGGAGGACACGGGCCGATGTGGGATTTGCCTGAGAATACCGCTTCTATCGGACTGATCGAGAATTTCGTGGGCGCTGAAAAACCCGTCGCCGCAGTTTGTCATGGACCTGCTGCACTGGTGAATGTTCGCGGGAAAGATGGGGATTATCTGGTCAAGGGAAAGAGGGTGACAGGGTTTACCGACGCGGAGGAAGAGGCGGTCGGTCTGGCCTCTGACGTGCCTTTTCTCCTCGAGGATCGGCTCAAGGAGCGGGGCGCTATCTTTCGGGAGGAGGCTGATTGGGCTTCTCATGTCGAAGTGGATGGGAAGCTTGTAACCGGCCAGAATCCGGCTTCCGCGGGCCCCGCAGCAGAAGCCTTGCTAAAACTTCTTGGTGGAGGATGGGGACCGGGAGCTCCAGTTCAACCAATGACATAGTCTTCGAATCGGGGTTTCCGAAGCTCCCGCATATATTCGAAAGAAAAACCGGGGTAGATCCCGATAATCTTCCCCGATTCGGTCTTGTACCAGCTCCTGCAAGGTGCCGCCCAGACCGATGAAGCGAGCCTCTTCTGTAAAACCTCGTTATAACCGGCCATCGCCTCTGGTTTCACCTCGATAAAACTCCTGTCCTGTTGCAACAGTTCCTTGAGGCATTGCAGGACATAGTTCACCTGCGCTTCGATATACAGGATTGCCGAGGTATGTCCTTGTCCCGTGTTGGGGCCGAGAAGCAGGAACAGGTTGGGAAAGCCGACTACCGCTACCCCCTTATAGGCCTCCGGCTCATTCGCCCAGGCTTCATTCAGGGATATCCCTTTCCGGCCCGTAATCCTTGTTGAAGTCAATACGTGCTTGATATTGAATCCGGTGGCACAAATAATTGCGTCCACTTCCCGCCTTTGACCGTCGCCGGATAAGATCGCATCCGATTCGATCCGCTCGATCGCCGAAGTGACGAGTTCCACGTTTGAGCGCGTGAGGGCAGGGTAGTACTCGTTGGAAAGGAGAACCCGTTTGCATCCGAAGGGGTAGTCAGGGCGAAGGGCGGCACGCAGTGCCCTGTTGCGGACTTGCCGCCAGAGCTGAAACTCCGCCAGCCCACGTCCGATTTTGGCAACGATACCACCGGGATTAAAAGCGAGCCGATCCATTTCGTGAATTGCATAAATGACGGCTCGATGCATACGGGACAGAGGCCTCACCTTGAACAGAGCTTTTTCCAGTCGCGTATAGGATCGGTTTGCTCTCGGCACGATCCAGGCGGGAGAGCGCTGGCAGACGTACAACTTCCTTGCCAGCGGGGCAATGCGTGGAACCAACTGGGCGGCGCTCGCAGCGGTTCCGATAACTGCAACTCGCGTTCCACTCAACGGGTAGTTGCGATCCCAACACGCAGAGTGAAACAGCCTGCCCTGAAAAGTCTTGATACCGGGAATCTCCGGATATTTCGGCTCGCTCAGCGGCGCCGCGCTGCAAATGAAGTGACGCGCCAATAGTTGCTCGCCGTTTGCGAGCCGCAGCTGCCACAGAGCCTTTTGCTCATCAAACCGTGCTTCAAGCAGCTTAGCATTTAACCGGATATGCGGGAGCAGACCGGATTTATCTGCAAACCGCGTGAGATATTGCTGAATTTCCCGCCGCGACGCATAAACGTGCGACCAGTCAGGATTCGGGTCAAATGAATATGAGTAAAGATGTGCGGGAACATCACACTCCGCTCCCGGATACCTGTTATCCCACCACGTGCCCCCGATGCCAGCGGACTTTTCGATAATAACAAAGGACTTGATGCCCGCTGCAAGCAGCGCTCTTCCCATGCAAAGTCCAGACACGCCCGCGCCGAGAATTACCCCATGATACGCGCCTCCAGGGTCAGTACCTTTCACTCCCGGCTGGATATGTGCTTCCATGGCGATACTCGCTCGCTCAGAGGGATTCAAGTATTTCCACTTCGGCACATTAGCGTCACCACAGCCTCAAAAAGCAAGGCAAGAACTTCTAGCGCCGCCCGTCATACCAGATTGGTAACTGGCTCTTGTCCTGCAATGACCGGCGGGGGTTGAGAATAACCCGAAAGAACTGACCGAAAATTTCCGATGCAGAGTAGAGCAAGACCTTTCGCGGGGACGTTTCCAGGGCATGCTCTGTCAAAATCCTGAATTCAAGACTTCGTTGCTGGCCCCATTTGGCTAACTCCTCGCTCAAGGTGATCTCGTCGGCAGCGTAGAGTTCCTGGTTGAAGCCGCCCACGTCGCGAAACGCATCGCTTCGGCACACTACCAATGCTCCAGCCGCCCAGCGATATCTAACCGATATCGCATTCCAGAGCCGTAAGCTCGAATTTGCCCACCACGGAAGGCCTCTCATTTCTATCGTGCTGCCACAGCCTACACTCTTGCCTTCCTCGATCAGGTGCAATATGTCGGCAAGCAATCCGGAATTGAGCTTGCTATCGGCGTCTACGAACAGCAACCACTCTCCCGTGGCAGCAGCAGCGCCCGCATTTCGTGCGCGACCGATCTGATTCACCGGCTCGAAAACCACCTGCGCGCCAGATTGCCTCGCGAGATCCGCCGTTTTATCCGTGGAATTGTTATCCACGACGATCACCTCTGAGGTAAAGCCGGACTTGTAATTCGCTTTCAATGATGTAGAAATAGAGTTCAGACACTGCTCGATCAGGCGTTCCTCGTTAAACGCTGGAATGACGATGGAGAGATGCATAAGGGAAATTGACGTTGATGTATTGAAGCTGAATTATCACCGAATTTAGCCGTTGCCGTCCTTTTTTCTCTCGGTTCCAGGCCTCGATGATTGAAAAAACGAGCACGAGCCGAGAGAATGGATTCAGGATTGACTGGAGTCGATTATGAGCGAGCTTGGGATCATACAGTGGTTGGCGGTATCGGCCGTTCTCTTTGTCCTTCCTTTCTGGAGGATCGCCAAACGCGCGGGCTTCAAGCCCGGCTTCGCTTTTCTTGCACTTGTTCCCGGTGGCATCCTGGTGCTCCTCTGGGTGATCGCTTTCGCGAAGTGGCCAATATTCCAGCAGACAAACAGGATAGAAGAGGACAAGACGGCCTGAACGGCAACACCGAGTCGACTCGGCACCGCCTGCATTCGTCACACTGGAACAATCCTCAGCCTGAAGCCTGTGTCGCTCGGGGCGGCGAAATTTTACATGCAGAACCAGGTAGAGGCGGGACACTGTTGCCCGATAACCATGACATCAGCAGCCATCCCGGCGCTTTGCCAGCAGCCGGATATCGCGACCATACGGGAGGAGAAGATCCTTGATCGCCACTACCCTCGGAACGTGCCGGCGTGCGACACCGTCATTGGTCATTGCTGATGCCGATGCGGACGGTGAATCGTCGCTCGCAAGCGACAAGGTATAGGGGGTTTTGCATATGCTGTTTTTTATTAGCCAGTTAGGATGTAGCCGGTACACGACACTCCCTTTACCTTTTGTCGTTTCTTATACAATTTAACATAATACACATTATACGCATTTTGAACGGCTTCCAGGAAGGAACGCTTCGGGGCCATGGGATAAAAATCACCCTTATGTGCGGTTGGGTACAGAATACATCGGACCGTTTCGCCAGAATAAAGTCAGACGTCTGCTTTTTCTCCCTCTTGTGGTAGACGTCATTGGCCCGGCAAAGGCCAACTACTCCTTGCCGGGCCTTTTTATGTCTCAGGGCTCCCCGCAGGAACACCGGCGTCAAAAGATTCAGCGCTTCTGATCGATTGCGAAAATCGCTATCCGGGAGATTTGGAACAACTTCCGGAACAAGTGCTGTAATGCTTCATCAGACAACTATTTCTTTTCTGTATATTCGTTCTATAATTCTCATGACTCCACTTGCAAGGGGGAATACATGAAACTTATAGTTCTGTCTATTTTCATGGTATTGCATGCAGCCGCATGGGCGATTGATACGTCGCCGATCTTCGAGGAACTGGATGCAGAGACGAAGTTCAAGGATGCCCAGCTTCACGTGAAAAAACTGATGGATACTGGTCAATATCAGGAAGCGTCCAAATACATGCCTGTTTACCAAAGATTGGCATGCGAAGCTGCTGAACAAAAGGCCGGCAGAGCTCCTGCCGACGGCTCGGCAAATTGCGCCCGTAGGCAAAATCAGGGCGGGATCAACGCCAGCGTGCTCCAGCGGCAGAAGGAACTATTCAGCTCTGCGCCTGCATCTTCCGGTACTGCTGTCCCCGGCGTCACCGTAATGACACGGCCCGTCACAGGGTCCCCGACGATGCTGGACAGTTCGGCGCCTTCGCTGCTCATGTTTGATCCTCGAAACACCCCTGGAACCTCTTCTTCTGAGTCGCGGCCCGAGCCGCCAGTCGATCCCTGGACCGGGAAGCGGTGAGATCCCATCCGTTTTACCATTTCCTGCCATTAAGCAACTGCTTTCGCTTTCGGCAAACGGCTTGACCCCGTTTGTCGAAGATTCTTACACAGGCAAATCCTCGAATATTACCTCATCCACGGCCTAGGGCGTGTAACGGCGCTTTTCGTGCGTCCTTCAGATATGGCCTGATTCTTGCTTCATCATTTTCTTTAGAAGAATCCGGTTATTCGTTATACCCATCGTGAGGAATACTGATTATGCAAAGAATGATACTGGTAGTATTTGCCTCATTCCTGGCAACTGCTGTAGCGCAGGCCGTGGATCAGGTGCCGCGCAAGACAGGTGTACCCATGCTACAGCCGAAACAGCCAGCCGCAACCACTACTGCCCCTGCAACGACTCCCACTGCAGCGACTTCAAGTGTTCCCAAGGCAGCGACTGCAACGACAACTACAAGTCCACCCGCTAATACGACCACTGCCCCTAAAACCACACCTACACCGACACCCATACCCACGACCGCAGCTGCTACCACGACTCCCGCGATGGCAGCCACTGCTTCCAATGCTCCTGCAACAACTTCTGGTTCCAAGCCCTGGACACCTCCCCCGGGGCGCCTTCCGGATTCCGTGGTAACAAACCTCACTTTCGCCAGCGACAAAAATCAGCAATTGGCTTCAGGCCCTCCCGGATTTCAGGTTAATCAGGTACCTGAACCGGGGACGATGTTGCTTATTGGTATTGGTGTAGTGGGTTTGGCAATCTCCCGGCGCCGCAAGGTATAAAGTTATTGCGCACGCTTTCATCCTGGGTAAGGGATGGTCGGCGCATCTGATTGGGAATTGCAGTATGGAAACCATACGGATTGCGGTGTATTATGCGTGCTTCCGAAACTCACACCCGATCTTGGGAGGCTGTTTTGAAGAGATCCAATCTGGCGATTGCTTTTATTATCGGATTTTCCCTCCTTAGCCCGTTGCACTCATTGGCGGAAAAGACTGCGGGCAACTCTTCAGCCGCGACCGCCAATATACCAGCCAACGAAGGTAAAGTGCTCGCAACCCTTGATGCCCCGGGCTATACGTATATGGAGCTTGCCAACACCGAAAAGCGTTTCTGGATAGCGGCGCCCACAACGCGGGTAAAGGTGGGCGACAGGGTCCGATTCGATCAAAGCCTGGTGATGAAGAATTTCAATAGTAAAACATTGAACCGGACCTTTGACCAAATCATATTTGTTAACTCGGCAACTGTTATCAATTAGTAAAAGTAAAGAAGCCTGGATCACCTATCGACATAGCATTTATCCGCCTATCAAGGAGCCCCCAGCACTTCAGATACCCTCTTTTAAGAAACCTCACTCCTCCCCGCTGACTTGCACCTTTTCGTAATTTCCCTTCACATCGCTTCAAGTAAGTCGATTCCGATTCCACTCTTATTCTTACCTCACTCCGCGCGCTTTGGCTGAGCGCTGGAAATACTGCTGTCCTTTCACTGTGCAATTCTAATGGTGCGGTTAGCCATCCGGCGCTCCATTCATATAGACAACACCAAGAACGATCGCAATAATTACCGTGTTTTTTTACCTAATTTTTCCATATCAGGAATTCCCGAGTTGAGGAGCGGTTTCCTTGTCGCCATAAACGCTTTCCGTCGCCGGGAACGCTTTCCATGTTGAGGAACGCTTTCCTTCGCTTTAGGAACGCTCCGTGTATGATAGATAAGGGCATACATACAGGGGACAAAAAACAGGGTATATACCGTTGCAAACATCAAACCGCCAATAACTGCACGGCCCAAGGGCGCATTGGTGGATCCTCCCAACGCCATCGGAAGCATGCCGATGATCATGGCTGATGCAGTCATGAGAACAGGACGAATCCGGGCTTTGCCGGCCTCAACGGCGGCTTGCAGCTTGTCGCCATGCTCCGCGATTCGCTCCAGCGCATAGGACACGACAAGTATGGAATTTGCCGTGGCCGTTCCCATGGCCATGATGGCGCCTGTCAGGGCCGGGACGGAAATATTCGTCTGGGTCAGGAACAGGGACCAGGCAATGCCTGCCAAAGCGCCGGGCAGGGCTGTAATGATGATGAAGGGAATCAGCCATGATTGAAAATTGATGACAAGCATGAGATAGATCAGCACCACAGCCGCTACGAGGCCGATAAGCAGTTCTCCATAGGTACTGACCATAGTCTCGGCCTGGCCGCTGATTTTAACAGTGGAGCCGCGGGGAACCTCATCTTTCATCTCGTCGACAATTTTCTTGACGTCCTCCAGCACCCCGCCAAGCCCCCGTCCTTCGGCAGATACATAAACTTCAATCAACGGCATGACACCCTTGTGGGTGACCAGACCGGGCGTGCCTACCGGCGATTCCTGCGTCAGGTTGCCCAGGAGTTCATACTTCTCATATAGGGCGGCTTCGCCCTCCCGTTTGACAGGAATCGTGTTCAAGTCATTGATGCTTGCAACCTGAGGTTGAGGATCATATATGTTGATCTGGTATGAGATGCCGGTCTTCAGGTCCAGCCAGTATTTCTGGTCAATCTGCTGGGTTCCGTTAGTCGTTATCAGCATATTCAAGGCAATATCCGATTCTCTCCTGTCAACATCGAGTCCAAATGTCCTTAGGCCTTCAACAAGCAGGGTTGGCGTGCGCATGGTTTGCTGGATCACCACATCCGAGGAACCGGGGATTTTACGGAGCTTGCTTTGCAATTTGCGCGCGTATTCGTAGTTTGCGTATATATCCATCCCCTTAACCTGAACATCAATCGGAGAAGGGGAGCCAAAATTCAAGATTTTCGCTATCAGATCGGCTGGCTGGAATGTGAATTCAGTTCCCGGGTAGCGCTCCTTCAGACCATCATGGATAATTTTCCGGAGATCCCATACTGTTGATTTTTCGTTATACAGGTTGATTGTCAGATCGCAGTCCTGTGATCC
>DASSHJ010000018.1:0-5321 GCA_035692965.1 Nitrosospira sp.
TCTACGGTTGCCTTGATTTTCAAATCGAAACTCCTCAGTTAAAAATTGAACAGCGGAGTCACTCTTATAGACGGGCTCACCCTGAATACCCGGACTCAGCAATAGGCGGAGAAGCGCAATTCGCGATCAGCATGGTACTCGGAAAAGAGTGTGCTGGACTGGCTCTGATTATCTATCAACATTGTCCAGTTCAGTCAGAACTGATTGTAGAAGGTCGCGCCATGCGCGCAAAGGATAGGGTCGATGAGGTCTCCACTGTGGGACGCTTTCTTGGTCTTGCCCGTGGTGCAAGGGATAGGGGTTATCAGCACTCGAATACCGCAGAGCTGAAGTTCCGGCTGGTTGACGTGGGGTTGCCCCGTGCTAGACTGAAATGATCATTATCTGTTTCCTCGGCGAACCGACACGTGACGCCCGGCGAGCCGCGGGAGTTTCCGGTTCTCTTGTTTAACATGAGAGTGATCAAAAAACCGTATTCATAACCGGGAGGGCCGCCGTGGGAGAGCTTATCGTAGCCAGGCACGACTTACCCGAGGACGTCATCGCGCTGGTTCCCATGCGCAACGTCGTATTATTCCCGCATGTGCTGACGGCCATCACCGTGGGGCGGGCGAAGTCCATCGCCGCGCTGGAGCACGCCATAAAAGCTCATGTCCCGCTCGGAATTGTTTTGCAGCGCGATCCGGCCGTCGATGACCCGGGCCTCGATTCACTGTTCAGCATGGGCACGCTCGTCAACGTCGTTCGGCATCTTGCGTCCTCGGATGGATTGAGACACGCGGTCTGCCAGGGTATCGAAAGGTTTGTCATCGAAGAGCTGGTTGAAGGATATCCCTTCCTGGCCGTCAAGATCCGACGCATTGGTGAACCGGCTGAAGTATCCACTGAAGCCGAGGCCCTCGCCATGCAACTGCGGGAGCGCGCGGTTGAGATCCTGTCACTGTTGCCCGGCGTGCCCGCGGAGCTCGCGCAGGCCTTGCAGGCGGCACGGGCGCCATCCCATCTGGCCGACATCGTCGCCAGTCTGCTTGACACAGAAGTGAACGAGAAGCAGATATTGCTTGAGACCGTGAGTACGGAAGAGCGCTTGCGGAAAGTACTCCAGATTCTGTCGCGCCGCATAGAGGTACTCAGGCTCTCCCATGAAATCGGCGAACGCACCAAGGAGCACCTCGAGGACCGCGAACGCAAGTTCCTATTGCGCGAGCAATTGAAAACCATACAGAAGGAGCTTGGGGAAACCGAAGAGGACGATCAGGAAATCGCAGAGTTGAGCGAAGCGATCGACAAGGCGGGCATGCCCGAAGAGACTGAGGCGCAGGCACGCAAGGAACTGCAGCGGCTCCAGCGGATGCCTCCCGCGTCCAGCGAGTATTCCATGCTGCATACCTATCTGGAGTGGATGACCGAGCTGCCCTGGAAGCTGCCGCCTGATGCCCCCATTAACCTGGACGCGGCTCGGCAGATTCTTGAAGCGGATCACTTTGGGCTGGAGCGCGTCAAGCAGCGCATTATCGAATTCTTGGCAGTACAAAAATTGAAGCCGCAGGGACGCGCCCCTATCCTGTGCTTCGTAGGTCCCCCCGGAGTGGGCAAGACATCCCTCGGCCAGAGTATCGCCCGGGCATTGGAGCGGCCGTTCGTCCGCGTGTCGCTGGGTGGTGTTCATGATGAGGCTGAGATGCGCGGTCACAGGCGCACCTACATCGGCGCAATGCCGGGAAACATCATCCAGAGCCTTCGCAAGGCGGGAGCCCGCAATTGCGTCATGATGCTCGACGAAGTCGACAAAATGTCCGCGAGCATGCATGGCGACCCCTCGGCGGCGCTGCTCGAAGTGCTGGACCCCGAGCAGAATTCGACTTTTCGCGACAATTACCTCGGCGTTCCCTTCGATCTGAGCCGCGTGGTGTTCATTACGACCGCGAACGTGATCGATAACGTACCGCCCCCCGTGCGCGATCGCATGGAAATCATCGATCTGCCCGGCTATACCCGTGAGGAAAAGCTCCAGATCGCGCTGCGCTACCTGGTGAATCGGCAACGCGAGGCCAACGGATTGGCAGAGGGGCAATGTGAAATCACAATCGCGGCCTTGGAAAGCATTATTGCCAACTACACCCGGGAGGCGGGCGTGCGCCAGCTTGAGCGGGAGATCGGGCGCGTCATGCGTTCCGCAGCGGTGCGTGTTGCAGAAGATGCAAACAGCCAGGTGCGAGTCGACGCGGCAGATCTGGATGCGATATTAGGGGCACCCAAATTCGAGCATGAAATCGGCTTGCGCGCGAGTCTGCCGGGGGTTGCGACAGGGCTTGCGTGGACGCCCGTGGGGGGCGATATTCTTTTTATCGAGGCTACGCGGGTCAACGGTCGAGGACAGCTCATCCTGACTGGCCAGTTGGGGGGCGTGATGAAGGAAAGCGCCCAAGCCGCGCTTACCCTGGTGAAAGCGCGCGCAGATGATCTTGGCATACCGATATCAATTTTCGACCATATTGACGTGCATGTCCATGTGCCCGCGGGCGCCATTCCCAAGGATGGCCCAAGCGCAGGCGTCGCCATGTTCATAGCGCTTGCGTCGCTTTTTACCGACCGCCCCGTGAACCATGAGGTCGCAATGACGGGCGAAATCAGCCTCAGGGGAATGGTGTTACCGGTTGGCGGCATCAAGGAAAAAGTGCTCGCGGCCCAGCGCGCGGGCCTGCGTACAGTACTCATGCCGGCGCGTAACGAAAAAGACTTGCGCGATGTCCCGGAAGGCGCGCGCGAGGCGTTGCAATTCATCTTCCTGGAAACCGTCGACGATGCCATCCAGGCGTCTCTCGGTCAACGCGGCGTTCGTCGGGGGGGCCGGAGTTCAGGCTGGTTTGAGGTTCATTGGCAGAAACCGTCACGGAGGGAAACGCGTTGTGGCAGTACCGAAAAAACCGTTTTCATTCCCACGCTTGGGGAGGTTGGCGAGAAGGTGATTCTTTTTGTGGAAGGGGTTGGCTATATATGGAAGAGCCTTTATCCATGCGGGGTTTCAGCCTCGCCTATTTCTTGGGCTCGTCGCCCTATAAGAATACACAGAAAATTAGCATCCTGGCAGCCAAAACTACGCTAACCACGAGTAGGCCGTAGAACAAGCGCGCACGCAAAGGGTGTTCAACGTCTAATTTCAAGATGAAGCCAATAAACAGGCTACCCAGCAGCGAGATAATCAAAATACTCCAAGCTATTGGATGGGTGGCGTACCGGCACTGTTTTTCAGGATCAGGTACCCCTGTCATAGTGACATTCGATGCAAGAACCGGGTCAGCGGCCAGAGCCAAGCAAATAATCGCCAAAACAACCGGGGCAAGGCGCACAGAATCGCGTTTGAATATCTCCAGTATCGCTTCGCCATGGGCTGTCAGTTGGTGGCAAGTCCAATTCATCATTTCCCTCATCAAGTGAGCGCTTCCCTATTCAACCGATAAATAAAGAAGAATCTTCAGCTTTTCGTGATCTCTTTTCGGCTTAGGTATACCCTACTCGGACAGTAGGTGTCGGCCGAGGCTTACTGTTTTGGCAATCCCTTTTTCTCTTGTACTTTGTTTTTAAATCCCGTCATTTCTTCAAATAGACGATCTACCTCACGGCCATCCGGCCCCGCGTCAAGTTGTACTTCGCCACACGCCAGGCAATGCCAGGCAATACTTCCCCCGTGCCTGTTTTTCCTAGTCGTTATACCCCTATAGCTGTAGGATATATCGTACATCACCTGCCAGTTCATCCGTACCGCCTGACCCATATATCATGATTTTTCCGTCCCGTATTTCTAGTACCTCAGTCCATGGGAGAGTTTTTAGATTACTTGTGATGAGGCGGAAGACAGCATCCCCATTTGATTAACCTTCAGGGATTAATACATGTCATCTTTTTGAATGAGATGACAATTTCAGCGGCCTTAATTGTTAGTTCTTTAATTATCAGTTACTCTCTTCTAGAGAACGGACGAAGCGATCGCTTTCAGTTGACTGCTACTGTAGCTGGATTAAGCGCAGGACTACGCATCGCCCATCTCAAGCCCGACATCGAATGAGCCGGCGTACCCATGATTGGTCTTTGCAGGCTTCAGGATGAGCTGCATTCCACCCTTTCGAAATATGCCGTCTTCTTCATTTTTTGTTCTGGAAAGTTTCCCGGGTTTTTGCTGGCGTTGCGCATAAGCCGGATGCTCGTGCACCCGGTCTGTTAAAGCATCATCGAAATAAAGCTGCGACGTGAACTCATAGGCCCGCGCGGTTTTTGGATCAGTGCGAATCTTGAAATGAATGTGAACGGTTCGGCCTGGATACCAGCCGGGATATATCGTGAGGAACTGCGCTCCGCCGTCTGCATCGGTCACCTGGTATCCGCGCAGAAATTTTTTCCCCATCGTATTGAAATGGCTATCGACGACGTCCGAATAGATGCCCCGCGCGTCGCACTGCCAGATGTCGATAATAGCATTCGCAATCGGCCTGCACGCCGTTTTGCCCACTGAAAATACATGCATGTTGAGCGCGAGCAGAACGCCTTCTTTTATCGCGCCGTCGGAAGGATCGGAGCGGATATCCGCGCGGCGCAGGCGCTCGTCGACGAAATAGGGCCCCTCGGTCTGTTGAGGGGTGGGGACGCACGAGAACATTTTTGGACCCGCCTCTTTCTCGTCCGCTTTACCGAGTGAATATCCGCTTACCATATCAAGTCCCGTTGCTCCGAGGAGCCCCAGCAGCTTTCGTCGATCCATCATCTACCTCCCGATTGGCCTGAGATGCAATTGCTGACTGCGACCGGTAATTTGCGCATCATTACCCATGACCCTATGCTGCGGATGAAGAATCAGGCAATCGCTTCTCTCCAGCTTCGACGATTGCGAATCTTTTGAGTTCCTGCGAGGCCCAAGCGTGCTTCCAGCAGTGAGAGCCGATTTCTTGAAGAGTTTGCCTACACGTCGAGCGCCAGCTTGTTCATGAGGTTGTTTTTCACCGCCGGCCACTCGTGTTCAAGTATTGAATAGACGACTGTGTCGCGGATCGAACCGTCGCGCATGATTTGATGGCTTCGCAGTACACCATCCTGTTTGGCGCCAAGCCTTTCGATTGCGGCTCGGGAAACCTGGTTGAAATAATGCGTCCGGAACTCCACCGCAATGGCGGCTTTTTGTTCGAACGCATATCGAAGCAATAAAAGCTTGCTTTCAGTATTCACACTCGTTTTGCAGGCCGATTTCGCGTACCAGGTGTAACCGAGCGTAGGGCGACGGTTGCTTTCATCCACGTTGTAGAAGCGTGTGGTTCCCACGATCTTGTTCG
>DASSHJ010000019.1:0-7709 GCA_035692965.1 Nitrosospira sp.
TCCTGCTTCGAGACCACCGAATACGTGATGAAACCGCGGTCGTACCAGCCCGAGCTTCCCGCGATCGAGGTAACCCGATCTCCAAGCAAACCTCCGGTGCACGACTCTGCGGTGGCCAGCATCAACCCCTGCTCGGAAAGCAGGCGTCCGGCTTGTCCGGCGAGATCCTGAAGCAATAGCTCGTCCATTCATTCCTCCCTGGAATTGATCATTTCCCGCCTTTCCCAAGAATCAGAAACGCCGTGCCGCTAGGCTCCATGATAGTCATGGAACCTTCCTGCTTATTCACCCTGCTATGCTGCAAATGCTTTCCATGCGGCAAGGCACAGCAGCGCGTAAAATGCGGCAAGAATATCATCGAACATTACGCCAAAGCCGCCGCGTAGCTTCGCGTCATAGTAACCGATAGGAGGCGGTTTGATTATATCGAACAGCCGGAACAGGAGAAAAGCAAAGGACTGCCACACGACATTATCGGGAGTGAACAGCAGCACCAGGCAAAAGGCAGTCATCTCATCCCAGACCATGCCGCCATGGTCATGTTCTCCGAGCGCCCTGCCTGTCGTTGCGCATGCCCAGACACCCACGATAAACATTGCGCCAACGAGCATCAGCAAGGTTTGCGGCGCGAGGAAGTAGTTGAGTATCCAGAACAATGGGAGCGTGGCAAGTGTTCCCGCGGTTCCGGGCGCGGCAGGGCTCAGTCCAATTCCGCCGCCGAACGCGATAAAGTGTGCGGGATGGTTTCGCACGAATGACCGGTTGACACGACGGGGAGCAGCATCGCCGGACGGATGTGCAGGCAGTAGCGAGACATGCCTCGCCGGCTCGGTCTTCTGACCCGCGTCGCGTTCCGGTATCGGGGAACCGGAACCTGGCGGCTGGCTGCTATCCGTTGCGAAAGTGCTCATAGCCCTTCTCCCGTACGATAAGCGGATTGCCGCCTGCATCCAGAACGACCAGGCCCTCCCCCTCGCCAATTTCCCCGATGCGGGCCAATGGAATATCGAGCGCTTGCGCAAGCGCGTCGATTTTCTTGCGCTTCGACGGCGATGCGGTAAAACAGAGCTCGTAGTCATCCCCGCCGCCGAGCAGGCATCTTGCAGCCACCGGTTCGGAAAGCTGGCTTTTCATGCACGGCGAGCAATTTATCTCATCCATTCTGATCATTCCGCTGACTTTCGAAGAGGCGACGATATGTCCAAGGTCAGCCACCAGCCCATCAGAAATATCGATTGCGCTGTGCGCGACGCCAATCAACCGCTGACCGAGCGCGACGCGCGGCATGGGCGTATCCAGCGCTCTCAGACATGCCGCAAGGTCTTCCGCCTCGAGCTTGATGTCTCCCTTCTTGTGTGCGACCGCAAGCGCGGCACTTCCGAGCTCGCCGGAATGCCAGATATCATCGCCTGGTTTTGCGCCGCTGCGCCGCAGGGCTTTTCCAGCTTCCACCTCACCCATGATTGTTACACAGATATTAAGCGGCCCTTGAGTCGTGTCGCCACCGATCAGGTCTACCTGATATTCCTGGGCAAGCGTGAAAAAGCCGTCCGCGAACGCCTCCAGCCAATGGCTGTGTGCAGATACCACCGCTTCCGGCAATGCCAGCGAGAGCGTGGCCCATCTTGGCCGGGCGCCCATCGCCGCCATGTCTGAGAGGTTTACCGCAAGAGATTTATAACCCAGGTCCCGGGGATCGGCATTGGGAAAAAAGTGCCGATCCGCCACCAGCATATCAGTGGACACAGCCAGCGCCATCCTCGCTCCCAGCTTGATTAAAGCCGCATCATCTCCCACACCCAGTATTGACCCGGACGTGGGACGGGAGAAGTATCTCTGGATAATGTCGAATTCCGAAAGCATCGGCAAACCTGGGCGCGGAAGCACCGCGAGGGGGAGGCCCCAATGTTACCGCAAATCCCCAAGAATGAGGATGCAAGAGGATGGGGGTAAAAGGTGTGGAAGACGGCAGGGCGGCGAGAATACCGGAAGGATGCTTTCGCTATCGCTTCGAATCAGGTTTTCGCAGGGATCTCCACCGTCCTCAGTTTGGTCGCGAGCTTGTCCAGCACACCATTCACATACTTGTGACCGTCCGTCCCGCCATACGTTTTGGCGAGCTCGACCGCTTCATTGATGACCGCGCGATAGGGCATTTCGAGGCGGCTCTTGAGCTCGTGCGTCCCTAAAAGCAGAATCGAAATCTCGACCGGGCTCAATTCCTTGAAGCTGCGGTCGAGCTGGGGCTCGATCATCGCCTCGAGCTCTACCGCGTCCGCAAGTACGCCCTTCAGCAATTGACCGAGGTATTCCGCGTCGGCCCGCGCGAATTGATCGGTTTCGCGCAGTTGGGCTTCGATACTTTCCGCTGTGCCCCCCGCAACGCACCATTGATAAAGCCCCTGCAAGGCAAGTTCACGCGCGGCACGGCGCTTGGTCTTGCGGCCCGGCCTTTGAGCGGGAGAACCCTTCGAATCGCCCGCTGCATGCCCCGATGCGCCAGACGGCTTGTCGGGCCGCTTTGACGTCATTCCGTGGCTTCTTCGAGACCGCGAAGGAGATTGGCCATCTCGATTGCCGCTTGCGCGGCCTCCATCCCCTTCCGGCTCATGCGCGCCATCGCCTGATCGTCGGTATCCGTGGTGAGTACGCCGTTTGCTATGGGAATTCCTGTATCGAGCTGCACCGCAGCGATCCCGTTGGCTGACTGGTTTGCCACGATTTCAAAATGGTAGGTTTCGCCGCGTATGACTGCACCAAGGGCGATCAGCGCATCAAACTGGTCGGATAATGCCATTTTTTGCAGCGCAGGCGGAATTTCCAGCGCGCCCGGCACCGTGACCAGAAGCATGTTTGCTTCCTGAACGCCGTGTTTTGTCAGTTCGGCGGTGCATGCGCTGAGTAGTCCATCACTCACGTCCATGTTAAAACGGCTCATGACGATGCCAATGCGTAGCTCGCCACCGTCAAGATCGGGCTCGAATTCAAGGATGTTGTCGTAGGTTGCCATCGCCGTTCTCCGAAAATAAATGCGCACTGCGTGGATCACACTTGCTGCTGCTGCGGAGATGGAAGATCAAAACCGCAGATAGCTTCATTTTAGCGGTTTACGCCAGGTTGTGCCGTGGCTGTCTGCTAATTCCGCGCCTTTCAAGGTAGCCCGTAACCTCGAGACCGAACCCGGCCATGCTCGGCATTTTGCGCGGGACAGCCAGCAGCCGCATTTTTCCCACGTTCAGATCCTTCAGTATTTGCGCTCCGATCCCATAGTCCCGCAGGTCTGTAGCCGTTGCGATACGGGGCTTGGACCGGGATGGAGCAGCGCGCTCGAGTAACTCGGCGGCGCTTTCACGCCGGTGGAGCAATACAATCACGCCCCGTCCTGCCTCCGCAATCACGTGTAGCGTATCGTTTATATTCCAGGAGTGTGTTTCATCCCCGACATCGAGCAGATCAATCACCGAGAGCGGTTCATGCACCCGTACCAGGGTTTCGGTTTCCCGGTCGATCTCGCCTTTTACCAAGGCCAGATGCGTCGCATTGGCAGTTTTGTCGAGATAGGCAACCAGCTGGAATTCACCGTGTATGGTATGGATGGGACGTTCGGTCACGCGCTTGACAAGGCTTTCGGTACGACTGCGATAATGGATCAGGTCGGCGATCGCACCGATCTTGAGCTGATGCTTTGCGGCAAATTCAACGAGATCCGGAAGGCGCGCCATGCTTCCGTCTTCCTTCAGGATTTCGCAAATAACCGAAGCAGGGGCGAGACCCGCAAGGCTCGCCAGGTCGCAACCCGCTTCCGTGTGACCGGCTCGGACAAGCACCCCCCCGGTTTGCGCCATTAGCGGAAAAATGTGGCCCGGCTGGACAAGGTCCTCCGGCTGCGCGTTCGGGTTCACTGCGGCCTGGACCGTCCGCGCGCGGTCGGCCGCGGAGATGCCGGTCGTGACGCCACTTGCGGCTTCAATTGAAACCGTGAAATTCGTGCCGAGCGGGGAGCGGTTGGCGGCTACCATCAATGGCAGGTTGAGTTGCCGGCAACGCTCCTCTGTCAAGGTGAGGCAAATCAATCCACGTCCATGCGTGGCCATGAAATTGACGGCGGATGGGGTTACGAAATCCGCCGCGATGAGCAGATCGCCCTCGTTTTCGCGGTTTTCCTCATCCACGAGGATCACCATTCTGCCGGTCTTGATCTCCGCGATTATTTCCTGTATCGAACTGATGACCATATTAAATTTTAGTCTTTGTCCACACGTCGAGAAACGCCTAGCAATTGCTCGACGTAGCGGGCAAGCATATCCACTTCGATATTCACCCTCGTGCCCATGCTGAGGTCCGCCAGATTGGTCACGACCAGCGTATGGGGAATAAGATTGACTTCGAACCTCGCTCCTGAAACGCGATTAACGGTCAAGCTGACGCCGTTTACCGTGATCGACCCTTTGCGGGCAATATATCTCGACAGGAAGGACGGCGCCTCGATGGTCACGATATGGCTTTCCCCTGACGGCTGCAGCCCGGCCACTTCGCCGACCCCGTCCACATGGCCGCTCACGAGGTGCCCATGAAGCCTGTCGGATAGACGCAAGGCTCTTTCCAGGTTGACCTTCTTTTCCGGCTTGTCGAGCCCTTCCGTACAGTTCAGCGTTTCGAGCGATGCGTCGACCGTGAATTCTCTTTCCGCAAGAGATATCACCGTGAGGCAAACGCCGTTCACAGCGATACTATCCCCTATCCTGGTATCGCTCAAGTCCAGCGAACCGCTGGCGATACTCAAGCTTTTTCCTTTCTCGAGTGACTGAACGCGCCTTATTTCTCCAACTGCCTCGATAATCCCGGTAAACATCAATGTCTTCCCTTTCCGCTACAATACTCTGCCATCAGCCAGGCAGGGGCGCACTGCGGCAATATGTCGCATGGCGTTCAGCTGAAATATGCGCTACCGTTCGCGGACCTACATTCAAGGGAACCCGCGGACGACCGCCTGCCGAAGGACGAGTCCATGGGGGAACCGACGGAAGAATTCCATGGCGCACGTCCAGATTCCTCATTTAATATACGAAGCAGCCAGCCCCGAACGCCCGAGAGGTATGTTCAGCGATCTCAGCCAGTCGCCCCTGAGCAAAAATCTGCAACGACTGTTTCTGCTCCGAAATATTTCGGTTGCCGCACAATGCCTGACGTTTGCGCTGGCGTACTGGGTGCTGGAAATGCAGTTGCCCTGGATGGAAATGGTGCTGGTGACGGTCGTGCTGGCACTGCTCAACCTGGCAACCTGGGTACGGCTGCGGCGCAACTGGCCTGTCTCCAGCGTCGAATTCTTCGCTCAGCTGATGGTCGATGTCTTCGCGTTGACAGCCTTGCTGTATTTCAGCGGCGGCTCGACCAACCCCTTCATTTCACTCTATCTGCTGCCGCTGACGATTGCTGCGGCAGCCCTGCCCTGGGCTTATACATGGGTGATGGCGGCCATCACGATCAGCTGCTACACGGTGCTGCTGTTTTATTACATACCCCTGCCGCACGACCATGAAGAGCACAACAGCGAATTCAACCTGCATGTATCTGGGATGTGGCTCGCCTTTGTCCTGAGCACTGTATTAATCGCATGGTTCGTTGTCAAGATGGGGATATCGATCCGCGAACGCGACAAGGACCTGGCGTCGGCGCGTGAACAGGCGTTGCGCAACGAACAACTCATCGCCCTGGGCACGCTTGCTGCCGGCGCGGCGCATGAACTGGGCACGCCGCTCGCAACCATGGCGATTGTATCCGGAGAACTGCAGGACGAATATACTGGCGACAGCGAGTTTCAGAATAATGTCAGGATACTTCGCGATCAAATCACGCAGTGTAAGCGCACACTGACCCAGTTGCTTGCGGATGCGGGACAGGCACGCGCGGAAGATGCCAGTGGACAGGCCGTGGACCTTTTCTTGCGGCAGGTACTGGACAAGTGGCAGTTGATGCGGCCTTCCGTCAAATACACTTACCACGGGGCCGGGGTTCAGCCAGCGCCCCAGATTCTCAATACCCAGTTATTGAGCCAGTCGATACTGAATCTTCTCAATAATGCCGCGGACGCGTCTTTGAAGCACGTCGAGATCGAGGTGAGCTGGAATCACCAGGAATTGCATCTGCAAATCCTGAATCACGGTGAAGGACTTTCTCCGGAGGCGGTGCAGCGCGCCGGACAAGCCTTTTTTACCACTAAGGCGCCCGGTCAGGGATTCGGCATCGGCCTGTTTCTGGCGAATGCGAATATCGAGCGTTTTGGAGGCAGAGTCCGCTTGACCAACCGTGAAGGCGGGGCCTGTACACAAGTGATTTTACCCTTGATACGGCAAACGGTATGAGCATGCCCGCGGATGAAATCGACGACCGGCCGGCACTGCTGGTCGTCGATGACGACCTGACCTTTTGCGGCGTCCTCGCGAAAGCCATGACAAAGCGCGGATTCAGCGTCACTTGCGCGTATTCCGTCGATCAGGCGATGGAATGTGCGGAAACCTGCATGCCGGAATATGCGGTGGTCGACCTGCGCCTTCCCGGAACTTCGGGTCTGACCCTGGTGGAAAAGCTCAAGTCGCTCGATCCCGGCACGCGCATCGTCATGCTGACCGGTTATGCGAGCATTGCCACTGCGGTTGAAGCGATCAAACTCGGCGCGACCCACTACCTGGCCAAGCCGGTGGATATCGATGATATTCTCATGGCATTCGAGCGCACGAGCGGCGACGCGGATGTGCCGATCAGCGCACACCCCCTCTCGGTGGGACGTCTGGAGTGGGAGTATATCCAGCGTGTTTTGAACGAGAACAAAGGGAATATTTCGGTGACTGCCAAGATGCTTAACATGCATCGCCGCACGCTGCAGCGCAAGCTTACCAAGTACCCGGTAAAAACCTGAGGCTATGGAGACTTGGAGCCTCGCAGCCTCGTGGCTCCCCTGAAAATATTTGTCACTATGAAAAGCGGGCGATAATGCGTAGATCTTCGCCCACGCTGAGAAAGTCGCGGATTTTGAGGCCACGCTTTTCCGACAGGTCGGTCAACTCCGGCAGCTTCATCATTCCCTGGGCTGCATCCCCGATCAGGCATGGCGCGAAATAAATAACCAGCTCATCGACAAGTCCTGCCGAAACGAGGGAGCCGTTCAGCGCACTTCCTGCCTCCACCAGTACCTCATTGATCCCCAGATCGGCGAGCGTACGCATCATGTTCGCGAGGTCGACGCGATTATTCTGGTTATTCTGATCAGGCATCACGATGACGCGCGCGCCCACGTCATGCAGCGCGCCGATCCTGCCCTCCGCGGCATTGGCGGTAAAGATCAGCTCCCCCGAGCCGCGCAGCAGCTTCGCGTCCACGGGGATTTCCAGGCGGCTGTCGACCACAACGCGCAGCGGTTGCCTTGGCGTTGGTACATGGCGCACCGAAAGCTCCGGATCGTCGGCCAGTACGGTTCCAATCCCTGTGAGTATTGCGCAGGAACGCGCGCGCAGGCGATGGCCATCCTGCCTGGCCGCGTCGCCGGTAATCCATTGGCTCGTGCCGTTGTTGAGCGCGGTCTTGCCGTCAAGACTTGCGGCAATCTTCATGCGAACCCAGGGCTGGTTGCGCGTCATGCGGGAGACAAAACCGACATTCAACTCTCGCGCTTGAGCCTCTATCAGACCGGCCTCGACCTCGATCCCGGCCTC
>DASSHJ010000020.1:0-3139 GCA_035692965.1 Nitrosospira sp.
TTCTCCCGAACTGGGACGTAACGGTCGGGGCGCGGCAGGAGTGGTGGTCGGCGATGAATGGTGTTGTGGGAAGCACCGCCGTGCCGGACCGCGCGGTTTCCGCCCTTTCACCCAAGGTTTCCATCGGCTATGAGCCTGGACAATGGAAGGTGCGTTACTCATTCGGCCGCGCGCATCGATTTCCGGTAATTGCCGAGCTGTTTCAATCGCTGAGCACGCCCACCAGTATCCTTACCGCCAATGCTCTGCTCAAACCCGAGAATGGCACGCATCATAACCTTATGGTGGAATACGGCTTGCCCAGGGGCTACATTCGCGTGAACATCTTCCGCGATGATATCAAAGATGCTATCCAGCAGGTACAACGGGTTTCGGGCGTCCTCACTTCAAGTGCTTTCCAGAACATTGATCAGACCAGCACGACGGGTGTGGAGCTGATTTTTGATCAACGCCGTATCATGGGGTCGAGGTTCGACTTCACTTTCAACGGAACCTGGATGAATGCGAAAGTGGATAAGGGCGGGACCGTGGCATTCACGGACCCGACTGGGGCGAACGCAGATTATAGCCTTGATGGAAAGCAGCGTATCCGCTTGCCGCACTGGCGCGCAAATTTCTTTGCCACCTACAATGCTACCGAAGCATGGGATATATCGCTCTCTGGCCGTTATACCAGCGATTCCTTCAACGATCCCGATAACAGGGATCACGTCAATAACGTGTTTGGTGCACAGAGTTCGTTCTTTTTCATGGACTTCAAAACTAGTTACCGCTACAAGTTTCAGAATGGGTTAAAAAGCAGGTTCTCATTTGGAATTACCAATCTCAACAATGACAAGGCATGGGTTTTTCATCCCTATCCGCAGCGCACCTACCTGGTTGAAGCCGCTTTCAGCTATTAGCCATTCTTGCAAGGGCGCAAACTGAATACAGCTTCCACAGCAAAATTCATGCAAACAGGTTGACCACTCCGTCGAGTCCCACATGATTGAGTGCATAAGTTGCGTTTTCCTGCACGATGGGCTTAGCGTGATAGGCGACGCTGACACCGGCCTCGGCCATCATTCTCAGGTCGTTCGCGCCGTCCCCGATGGCTATGACCTGGTCTTTCTGCAAACCCAACTCCTCCCGTACCTTTATTAATGCTTCCGCTTTTCCCTCCGCGCCTATGATTTTTCCCAAGACGCTTCCACTAAGCTTCCCATCCACGATTTCAAGCCTATTTGCCGCGGTATAGTCAAAATCGAGCCTGCTCTTTATCCGGTCGGTAAAAAATGTAAATCCTCCCGAGATAACCATTGTCCTGACACCTGCTTTCTTCATCTGATGCAACATTCTTTCCGCGCCTGGGCTCAATCGGACCCGCTGGTTGTACACTTCCTCGAGCGCGTGCTCGTCAAGCCCCTGCAGAAGCGCTGTGCGCTGCCTCAAGCTCTCTTCGAAGATGATTTCGCCGCGCATTGTTCGCTGCGTTATTTCCGCCACCTGCGGCTTGATCCCGTGCATATCCGCTACTTCGTCAATGGATTCGATTGCGAGCAAGGTGGAGTCCATATCCATCGCCACCAGGCCGAAGTCTGAAAGCTGCCGCGATGGATCGACGAAGGCAAAATCCAGTTCAGCTTCTGCACAATAGTTCGGGACATGTTCACGCTGGTTCGCGTTTTTCAACCGGAAAGCCTCCCCGGTGATTTGCTCGATCTGATCGGCTCCAGAGAGTTTCGCCAGCGCTCGCAAGTCGCTGTTTTGAATGTCGAGCCCTTGAATGATGAGATTCATATACAATCCTTCAGTTGGGAAAGCGTCCGAATTGTGCCATTAATTGCTGAGTTCTTCCATACGTGGTTTGTTTTATCCGCTAACGCTTTCCGGATTCGATTCGTAACGCAATTGATGCTGTTTCAAAATGTTCAGCATGCGCTTGAACCTTGCCTCGATCCTGTCGTGTTCCATAAAAGCATGAACCATAAATCGCGCGCCGAAACTCCCCTGCTTGGCACCCCCCTCAGTCCTGCTGCGACGAAAGTGATGCTGCTGGGAAGCGGCGAGCTTGGCAAGGAAGTCATCATTGCATTGCAGCGCCTGGGCATTGAAACAATCGCAGTGGATCGTTACCCCAACGCCCCTGGTCATCAGGTCGCGCACCGCTCGCACGTCATTGATATGGCTGACGGCGCTGCATTGCGCGCACTGGTAGAACGTGAGCGCCCGCAGGTAATCGTTCCGGAGATTGAAGCGATCGATACGGCCATGCTGATGGAAATAGAGCGTCTGGGATGGGCTCGGGTCATTCCCACAGCTCGTGCCGCGCACCTGACGATGAATCGTGAAGGTATCCGCCGACTTGCAGGCGAAACACTTGCTTTGCCCACCTCGCGGTACGCATTCGCAAATTCGCTTGAAGAACTCCACTTCGCGATAAAAAATGGCGTCGGCTATCCTTGCGTGATAAAGCCGGTGATGTCTTCATCAGGCAAAGGTCAATCAAAAGTCGACAGCGTACAAGAAGTCGAGGCAGCATGGGATTATGCGGCCAGCGCGGCACGAGTGAACCAGGAACGCGTGATCGTGGAATCTTTTATCGCGTTCGATTACGAGATCACCCAACTCACCGTACGCGCAGCTGGACCCGACGGCGCGGTTGAAACGCATTTCTGTGAGCCTATCGGGCATGTTCAGGTTCAAGGTGATTATGTGGAAAGCTGGCAGTCACAGGAAATGTCTCCCCTGGCGTTACAGTCGGCCCGGAACATTGCTGGAAAGGTTACCGATAATCTCGGTGGCACGGGGGTTTTTGGCGTCGAGCTATTCATCAAGGGAGACGAGGTGTGGTTCAGCGAGGTCAGTCCCCGTCCCCATGATACCGGCATGGTTACCATGTGCAGCCAGGTCCAGAGCGAATTTGAACTGCATGCTCGCGCAATACTGGGTTTGCCTGTCGATACCACGCTACGTGAACCCGGTGCGAGCGCGGTGATTTATGGCCGATTGGAGGAGCAGGCCATTGCTTTCGCTGGCGTCGCCGACGCGCTTCGCGTACCGAGAAGCGACGTGCGCCTGTTCGGCAAACCTGTTTCATTCCTCAAGCGCAGGATGGGTGTTGCCCTGGCCAATGGAAGTGACACGAATGAAGCGAGAT
>DASSHJ010000021.1:0-6188 GCA_035692965.1 Nitrosospira sp.
AAAAAGGGCAGCAATATCCACCCGAATGCCAGGGAGACGACAATTAACAGGAGCAGGAAGGCTTTTTGCTGAAGCTGGAGGGGAGTTCATAGATTTGTGTGCTTTTCAATTATCGGAATTGTTATTTGACATGAAACCATATTAGTATGCTATCGAACCGAGGAATTAAAAAGCGGAGAGTAGTATTAACACAGCAATTCCGCTGGAGCAAATTAAGGAGCAGTCATGAAGTTTTCCTCTAAATACGCAAGTCGGTCAGTGGCACTCGCAATAGTTATTGGAAGCGCCCTTGGTTTCAGCACGGGCGTAACCTTTGCCCAATCTGGCACCGGACAAGATAGCTCCACTGGACAGGGTAGTTCTGGGTCCGGCAGCGCTGCAAAGCCATCGAAGGAGAACCAGGGAATGGAGTCAGGGACAGTAGATCAAAACAAAAGGAATGAGCGTAACAAGAGTATAGAACCACGCGTCCCTACGGTACGTAAAGACAAGCAAGGGGCCCCGAACAAAGACCCCAGCGATATTCAAGGCGGGCCTATCGGGCCAAATTAGGCACCTAATATCGGCATCAAGCGGTATCGACACCATAGCTGAACTTCTTGCCGAGAGGCGATTGGTAACTTCTCGCCGCTGGATTACCGTTCACGGATGCCTGCCCCAGCAAATGACTCATTCTTTATACCACTGACCAACCGCGCAATTAGGTGACGGGAGTGTAAGGTACCTTACTGAATACAAGGTTCGCTAACGTACGGAACTATTTGATGCTCAGCGTATTATTGAATTGTTCCCCGAAAAGTGGGCAATTATCTATTTCATGGAAAAGCCTTATGACAAAATATTATTCTCAAAACCGCCCTGATAACCCCGGTCAGCCCACCAAGCCTGATGAGCCGGATAAACCGGTGGATCCCCGGCCCTTTGATCCCGATCCGTCGCCCGGTGATCCGATCGTGGATCCCGCAGACGAGCCGCTGCTCTGACTTTGCGTCTGCTTTCCAGGCGCGTTAATACCCTGCAGGGGATTTTTTGATTTAAGCATCCCATGATAGGCATCGATAGGTGTCTTAGACTTAACTGGTTTAGTGGAAGGTTGTCGCGAATTTCGGATACTGATGGTAACGGTAAAGACTGGTTACTGGAGTAAGAAATGTACAAGATTCTGCCCCCGTCACATGACGTGATGGAGGATTATTCTAATTGAACCGGTACAGGTAGACGTAGGTGTCGACAAGCGTAGCGCGACGTCATAAGGCAGAGTCGTTTCGTGAGGGTTTTCTGCGAGGCAATAACCCAATCTCTGCAATATAATCCTAGACCCCGAATGGCGGAAGTAAACAAGTGTGGCTGAACGAAAGGTATCAACAGGCAGTCCTCATAGCAGCCAGTCTATGGGCAGCAACGACATCATCCTGAGAGCCGCTCGTTGCAGGAAATTCGTGCCCGGCTCCACATCATGCCGAACCTCTTTTCCTTGCACGCGTTCGATCCAGTAGAGTTCGCCTTTGTTGGACAGGCCAAGCTCATAAGCATTGTCAGGAATGGTATGCTGGAATGCATCGGCGATGTGCCCGGCCAGTACCGGGCTGTCGATGACAAAACACATCTCGGTATTCAGCTCCCTGGAGCGAGGGTCGAAATTGAACGACCCGACGAAAACTCGCGATTCATCCACGGAGAATGTCTTGGCGTGCAGGCTGGTATCAGAACTGCCCTTCGACCCGAATCCATCGGAATCCGGGCCAGACCCAAATCCAGATCCAGATCTTCTCACTCGCGGCGCCAGATGCCGAGATTCGTAGAGCTTGATGCCCGCCTCAAGAAGCCGCTTGCGCCACTTGGCGTATCCAGCATGGACTAGCGCAACATCGGTGGCTTCCAGCGAGTTGGTGAGCACCTGGACTTGAACGCCTCGTTCGGCCAGCGCCGTGAATGAAGCCGTGCCCGCTGCAGTGGGTACGAAATAGGGCGACACGAGATCGACTTCGCTGGCGGGTTCTCCAATGATTTCCTTCAGCGTGTGGATCATCAGATCCTCAGGCGCAGCCTGGCCAAGTCCTTTCGCAGGATCATCGCTGATCACCCGGGTGGTAGCCCACTCAAGGTCAAGCTGATTGCTGCTCAAATCCCGTATGAAGGGCGAATTGCGTATCGCCTCGGTATAAACGGTAGTGGCCGGGTCACGTTTGACGCGCGACACAGCAGCGGTGACCTCCGCGATCGTATCGGAATCAGCCCGCGGAATTAAATTCGCGACAGGATACGAGGATTCGCTGGCCCAGTAGCGGTCAAAAGACTTTGATACCGCGTCTACCACAGGACCCACCGCCATAATGTCGAGGTCAGCAAACAAGACTCCGCCGCCGGCGCCGAAATACTGATCCCCGATATTTCGGCCGCCAACGATCGTGACCTGGTTGTCCGCAGTGAAGGACTTGTTGTGCATGCGTCGATTAGCGCGCGAGAAGTCGAAAATATACTTGAAGACACGGAGGCCTCGTATTGCAAACGGATTGAACAACCGCACTTCAATATTCGGGTGAGCATCGAGCGTGGCGAACGTTGAATCTAGCCCGGATGTATTATTGTCATCCAGCAGCAGCCGCACACGGACGCCACGCGCCGCAGCCTCATGGAGTTCTTCGAACAGCAGCGTCCCAGTCATGTCTTTCTGCCAAGTGTAATACTGGAGATCGAGCGAACGCTCGGCAGCTCGTATCAATAGCACGCGTGCCGCGAAGGAATCGAGTGCGTGAGGCAATGGATGGATTCCGGCGTAGCCCGGATGAGCTGCCACCCGCGGCGTGCCTTCACCGATACCGGCAATACCATTTTGGGAAAGGCGGTTGCGATGTGCGATGGGTTTCCCCTGCGAAAACTCGTTTCAGCCGTGCGAAGGGTCAGAACAAGCAGACTTGCCCGCGGGATTGCAAGTGGAATTGTTTTACCAGGGGCTTACGGCTGAAGTCTTACGACAGTAGCTTGATGATCGGCTTGATCGTCACACCCTTCTCGCTATCTTCCGCCGCCTGGTTGATCTGCTCGAGTGTATAGAATTTGACCAGTTTGTCGAAGGGGAACCGTCCGAGCTTGTAGAGCTCAACCAGCGAAGGTATGAAGAGATCAGGAGTGCTGTCGCCTTCGATGACCCCGATAATGCGCTTGCCCGTGGTCATGACGCCATTTACGTCGAAGCTTGCCTCGGTACCCAGCGCGGGCGCTCCGACAATCGCGCATGTGCCGCGTATGGCAAGCGCGTCGATAGCCTGGCGCAGCACTTCCGGCCGACCGCTCGATTCGAGCGTGAAATTCGCGCCTTCACTGGTGATTTCGCGAACCGCCGCAACGGCATCGCTTTCGCGGCTGTTGACCATGTGCGTGGCGCCCAAGTCCTTCGCTAGCGTCAGGCGCGAGGGCACGACGTCGGCAACGATGATGATCGCGGCCCCGGCAGCGCGTGCCGCCATTACTGCGCTCAAACCCACAGCGCCCCCGCCGAATACAGCGAAACTGCTGCCTGGGCTCACTTTCAGGGCGTTGAGCACTGCGCCGGCCCCGGTTTGAATGCCGCAACCCAAGGGCCCGAGCAATTCGAGAGGCACGTCTTTGGGCACCTTGATGACGTTGC
Source organism: Nitrosospira sp. (assembly GCA_035692965.1). GTDB lineage: Bacteria > Pseudomonadota > Gammaproteobacteria > Burkholderiales > Nitrosomonadaceae > Nitrosospira. The sequence continues at coordinate 3,629 of DASSHJ010000021.1, forward strand.
GCTCGTGAACGAGCGCAAATGTTCCAAATGACGACTGCCCGAAGAAATGGTCGTGGAGGGGTTTGCGCCGGCCTTCATCCTCGTAGGTCGATGTGCTGCCGTCTTCGCGCGCGCCGCCAAAGTTAAGGGGATAGAAGTTCTCGCAATAGGTAAGGTCGCCGCGTAGGCAAGGGTTGCAATGACCGCACCACATGAAGGTCAGGACGACATGATCACCCGCCGCCACTTTTTTTACGCTGCTGCCTGCGTGCTCGACAATGCCCGCGCCTTCATGCCCAAGCACAATGGGTAGCGGCACGTCATAAAGCTGATCCCGTGCAACCATATCTGTATGGCACATGCCGGTCGCGATCACTCGCACCAGCACCTCCTCCGGATATGGCTCGTCCATCAGCAGGTTTTCTACACTGAAGGGGCCTCCTTTCTCACGAACCACCGCTGCCCTGATTTCCCTCATTCTGAATCTCCTGCTGGGTCTCTCTCATCAAAAGCTTGTCTTCGATACACCGCCATTTCCGCGGAAGCGGCAATCTATCGCTTTGAACCTTACCGTTACATTGCAAATCTGGATACCTGCTTTCGCGGGTATGATGCATACAACAAACTCAGCCAGCATTTCATCTACGGGCCTCTACCATAAGGAGAGAAGGCATTGATGAGGTTCCAGCCTCATGTCAGCACGTCACGGGCTAGGTCTTTCCCTAACGAATTCCCGACTTGCCGGGGGCAATGATCCCATTCGGGTCCAGAGCGTCCTTGAGCATCTTGTGCACATGGCGCTGCACCGGCCCGTAAGTATGGGCGACCTTATCCATGAAGGCGGTATTTACCCGGTAGGTACCGTAGCCCTTGTCGGAAAAGACGGTCAGCAACTCGTCGAAGCATTGGTATGCCGCCTTCACCTGTTCCGGGTTGGTCTTGTCGTATAGCACATCGACGATATGATGCATATCCCGCATCCCGACGATGAACTCGCCGGAATAATCCAGTCCGTGCTTGGCCAGGATCTGCTTGGTAAGCGCCATCTGCTTCAGGGTTTCGCTGCCCCGCGCCTGCGAGACCGGGGCAAACCACATCGAGCCTCCTCCGCCGCGCCAGTTGTACAGTGCAAATTCCACGAGGTTCATTCCCCCGCGCATGATCTCGGAGCGGTAATTGAAGGTCCGATCACCCGCCATTTCCTTTTCCGTCAGGATGGTCGCCTTGCCGGACCGCCCGAACGCCTGGGTCACGATCTTCCAGTTCACGTCAACCTGCTCCTGGGTGCCATATAGCGCTGCGTAGACGTTCCAGATACCGAAATTGTGATCTTTGGCAATTTTCCGCACCGCCGCATCAGGAATCGCCCCCGGTCCGGTGAAATAGTCGCCGCGCCGCATCTTCGTCGGGGCGTCATACAGCGCGTAGGCTATTACCGCTGCGTTCGGGATTACGTTGTTGATACGCAACGGACGAATCGTTTCAACGATCTCGACGATATCCTCGTCATTCTGGTACTGAACGGTGAATGGCTTGTACACGGGCGGTGCAGGCATGAGCCAGAAGCCGAACTTGGTGACGATGCCGTAATTGGATTGGGTAAAGATGCCGTCGAGGTAGGGGCCGTAGCCCCACTTGAAAACCTGCCAAGTGTTGGAGTTCGGCAGCGACCCCATGCCCGTGCGCAGAACTTCCCCGTTTGCCAACACGACCTCCATTCCGCATGAGAACATGAAGTGTTCTCCATAGGGCGTATAGCCGACTCCGCGATCCAACGTATTGCCGGTTGGGCCCGCGATTGCGGAGGGCGCAGGCACCGACAGCCACAAGCCAAGGTCGTGCTTCGCGATATGGTCGTACAATTGCTTATAGGTCACGCCGGGTTCGACCAGGGCAAAGGCAAGGTCTTTGTCGATTTCAAGAATGCGGTTCATTCGCTTGAGATCGAGAACCACCTGGCCCCGCTCGGCCGGCGCTGCGGACCCGTAGCCCAGGTTTTTCCCTGTGGAAATGGGCCAGATCGGCACTTTGTAGCGATTGCAGATTCCCACTATCTTCTGGATCTGCTCCACAGTCGTCGCCATCAGAGCTGCGGAAGGCATGTGCTCCGAATCCGGCACCGGCATCATAGTTTTGACGTAGGGGGCGAGTTGTTCCGCTTTTGTCAGGACGCTGGGGTCACCGAGCGCCTGCCGAAAATCACTGATTGCGCTGTCGAACGTCCTTTCCGAAACCCCCTTTGGAAGCGCAATGTATTTATCGGCCATGCTCGACCACTCCCTCCGCGCGTGATTAGGTGTCTAATATGAGGGAGACGAAGCGTTCTCCCTGAAACGTTCGTCCCTTTTGCTGACCTGCGTCGTCGCGTTGAGGCCGGCCTACAAACGCGCGCTGGGAACAAGTTTCACTCGCCTTTCCCAGGCCAAATGCCGCCGCGGCGACCGTATAACCGGTCGCTTCAACCCAGTTTTCGGGCCTCCAGTTGACTGCGCGGCGCCCCTGGTCTGCGGCAGTTCCATTTTTGGCTGTTTGGTTTTGATCTGCTGCCGTGGGAAGCGGACCCCATCCACCCGGTGATTTC
>DASSHJ010000022.1:0-3318 GCA_035692965.1 Nitrosospira sp.
ACACCCAGCAATATATAGATCACCAGCAGAGCGGCAACAATCAGGATGACCTGGCTGGCCTGAGAAGACTGGAACGCAGCAGCATCCCCCGTATAGCTGGTCAGGATACTCGCAGGCATATTCAACTCCTGCTTGAATTGCTCAATGCGGGCGGAGGCGTCGCCCAGCGACGCGCCTGGCGCGAGATTGAATGAAACGGTCAACGCTTCAAGCTGGCCGACATGATTGATTGCGATGGGCCCTACTTCACGTTCGACAGATGCGACGCTGGATAGCGGGACCAGCATGTCATCCTTGCCCCGCAGATAAATCTTTCCAAAGGCGCTCTCGTCGGCCCGCGCTTCGGGAGTTACCTGGAGGATGACCTGATAACTGTCAGTGGAAGTATAGATTGTGGAAACTTGCCGCTCGCCAAACGCGCTATACAGCGTCGACCGGATATCAGCCATCGGGACGCCAAGCAGATCGACCTTGTCGCGGTTGATCTTGAGCCGCACCTGCAATCCCTTCAGCTGGGAATCGTTGGTGACGTCTCGAAACACCTTGTCTTCCCGCATCTTTGCCATGAGGCCTTCGGCACCCACCCGAAGCTCTGCAGGCTGCACGCTGCGCATGACATACTGGTAGCGGCTCTTGCTCGTCCGCCCCCCCAGCCTGAGGTTCTGTATCGGAGTGATGAACACATTGACACCCGGAATGACGCGTACGTCCCTGCGCAGGCTCTCCATGACCTTGTCAAGATGAGGGCGTTCACTGCGCGGCTTGAGCGTCATGAACAATCTTGCGCTATTGGTATCGCTGGCGTTGACAATCAACGTGTCGACCGCCCGATTGGCCCGGATCACGCTGCCAGTTCGCTGAAGCAATTCCGCCATCGCGGGGAAGGAAATATCTTCGACGGCCTCCACTGTAACAAGCGCCTGCCCGATATCCTCCGTCGGGAAAAAACCTTTGGGCAAAACGGTGAATAAAACGCCTGTAAGAACAAATGTAGCTGCCGCTATTCCCAGTACCACGCGCCGGTTGCGCAACGACCAGTCGAGCATGCGCTCGTAGAATCGCGATGTCCTCTCGAAACCGCGCTCAAACCATTCGGTCCATCTCAGGCTCAGGCTTTCGCCCTGATGCCCCGTCATAAGGCGGCTGGTCATAACAGGCACGAGGGTGAGCGATACGACGGCGGACATCAGGACGGCTATACCGACGACTGCGGCAAACTCGTGGAAAAGCAGCCCGATTACCCCTGGCATGAAGAAGATGGGAATGAAAACGGCGACGAGCGAGAGGGAAATCGAAATGATCGTAAAACTCACCTCTCTTGATCCAAGAAGAGCAGCTTGCAAGGGAGACAAACCCCTTTCAATGTGACGGACGATGTTTTCGAGCATGACGATGGCGTCATCGACTACCAGTCCTACCGCAAGCGTAATGGCGAGCAACGAGATATTGTCCAGGCTGTAATCGAGGACACGCATGACCGCGACGGTGCCCAGCAGTGAAATCGGCAGGGTCAGCGCCGGGATCAGGGTGGCATAGGCTTTGCGCAGAAAGAGAAAAATGATAAGCAGAACGAGGAGGATGGTGATCCCCAGCGTCACCTTCACGTCATGGATGGAATGCCTGATAGACTCCGAACGGTCGCTGGTCAGTTTGAGTTGGACGGAGGAAGGCATTTGTGCCGTGAGCGTGGGAATAGTTGCCTTGATGGCATCTACAGTGGCAACCGTATTGGCTCCTGGCTGACGCTGCACAGAGAGTGTGATGGCCCGTTCCCCGTTGACCCAGCTTGCGGTCTTCACCGACTCCACGCTGTCTTCCACATCTGCAACCTCAGAAAGCCGAACGGGACTGCCATTCTCTGATGTTGCGACAATAAGTTTAGCAAACTGAGCAGCATTGCTGAGCTGGCGATTCGCCTGGATCGTGAGCGTCTGGCGGGGACCCTCAAGGGTCCCGATAGGCGTGTTGGCGTTTGCCGTGCGAATGGCAGCTGCGACATCATCAAGGGTCAGACCGCGGGCGGCGAGCGCTTCAGGATTCGCGCGCACCCTCACGGCATATTTTTTTCGCCCGTTGATTTGCACCAGGGCCACGCCTGTGAGCGTCGAGAGCGTGGGGGAAATAAGATCTTCGGCATAGCTGTTCAGCTCCGACAGCGACATCGAGGGTGAAGTCAAGGCAAGAAAAATGATGGGAGCATCCGCCGGATTAACCTTGCGATAGGAAGGCGGAGAGGTCATCTCCACAGGTAGCGCGCGTTGGGCACGCAATAACGCTGCTTGCACGTCCACCGCTGCCGCGTCGATATCGCGGTCCTGCTCGAACTCTAGGGTGATCGATGTGTTGCCCAGTGTGCTGCTCGAGCTGATCAGCGAGAGGCCGGAAATACTGGAAAACTGCCGCTCCAGCGGCGTTGCCACCGACGAAGACATGATTTCCGGACTCGCCCCAGGCAGTGCCGCTGTCACTGAAATCGTGGGCAAGTCATAGCTGGGAAGGGCCGCAATTGGCAAACCACCGTAGGCTATGACTCCTGCCAGCACGGCGGAAGCGGACAGCAGCATCGTCATGACCGGACGGCGAATGCACAACTCGGAGAGATTCATCACTGAAAGACCGTCATACCATTTTCGACCGCTGTGCTCTCTGGCCTCCAAATGCTCTTCTACCTGATGGCCCGGCGTTCAAAGCCGAGGGTTCCGCCCTTTCACCCGCCCCGGCTTCCTTTACGATACTTCCCGGCCTGAGGTTTTGCGCGCCCTCTACAATCACTCGCATGCCCGGCTTAAGGCCATCCCCCTTCACGACTGCAATCTCGCTTTGGATCAGGCGCACGTCAACCGGCAGCAAACTGACTGTATTATCGGCAGCGACGACATAAACAAATTTGTTTTCCGGCCCGGTCTGAACTGCCTGTACCGGCACCGTGAGCGCTCCGCGCAGTGTCCGCGGCGAAAGCGTCACCGTGACGAACATACCCGGCCATAGATGATTATCTGCATTCGGAAATTCCGCCTTGAGGCGAATGGTGCCGCTCGCAGTATCAATAACGTTATCCATGAATATCAGGTGGCCTGCTCTCGTTTGCTCGGTGGCCGTATCCAGTTCCACGTAGACAGGCACTTCACCCTTGGACAATGCGTCCTGTAAAGGCACGAACTCACGTTCAGATAAGGTAAAACTGACATTGATCGGATCGATCTGAGTGATGTTTACGAGCACATCATTGGGTTGCACGAGGCTACCCTGGTATACGGAAACAGCCCCGGTGCGGCCGGCGATGGGTGCCGTAATCTCGCTGAAACCCCGGGCGATTCG
>DASSHJ010000023.1:0-11846 GCA_035692965.1 Nitrosospira sp.
GCGGCGTACAGCTTTTCCGCTTCATCCCTTACCCGCGTACTTTTCTTCAGCCCAATGGGAATAATGGCAACCTGGAAGGGCGCCATGGCTGCAGGGAAAACAATTCCGCGGGCATCGTGGTTCTGTTCAATGGCAGCTCCCACGATTCGCGACACGCCAATCCCGTAGCATCCCATTTCCATGGGCCGGGCCTGGCCGGACTCATCCAGATAAACAGCGTTCATCGCCCTGGAATATTTCGTGTGCAACTCAAAAATGTGCCCCACCTCTATGCCACGGCATATCTCGAGCATTCCTCTTCCATCCGGCGAAGGATCGCCGGCCACCACATCACGGAGATCGAACACTCCGTCGGGTTCCTTCAGGTCACGCCCGAAATTAACGTCGGTGAAGTGGTAGTCGACTTCATTCGCCCCACACACGAAATTGCTCATCATGGCGACCGTGCGGTCAGCGATTACCGGTAGCGGCAGGCCGACAGGGCCAATATATCCGGGAAGGCAACCTGTGTTTGCGCGAATTTCCTCCTCGTTCGCGAATCGAAACCCGGCGAGGAAGGGAACCTTGTTGACCTTTGTCTCATTGAGCGAATGATCGCCCCGCAACAGCAACAGATACATTTTTCCATCCGCCATCACCGCCAGCGTTTTCACAGTTTGTTCGATGCGAAGGCCAAGAAACGCAGAGACCTCTTCGCACGTTTTCCTGCCGGGTGTATAAACCTTGTTCATCGGGCCATCGGGCGCTTCCCGCGCGATCCCTGCCGACCGCGCCTCGGCCATTTCGATGTTTGCCGCATAATCTGAATCAGGGCAAAAGGCGATGGCATCCTCGCCCGAATCTGCCAGGACATGAAACTCTTGTGAGCCGCTGCCTCCGATTGCTCCGGGATCTGCGGTCACGACACGGAACCCCAATCCCAGGCGGGTAAAAATGCGGCAATATGCGTCGTGCATTTTACCGTACGCCTCTTTCAGGCTCGCAACATCGGTATGGAACGAATACGCGTCCTTCATGATGAACTCGCGCGCCCGCATGACCCCGAACCGCGGCCGGATCTCATCGCGAAACTTCGTCTGTATCTGGTAGAAGGTGAGCGGCAATTGACGGTAGCTCTTGATTTCCCTCCGGGCGATGTCGGTGATGACTTCCTCATGAGTAGGCCCAAAGCAGAAATCACGCTGGTGCCTGTCCTTGATTTTCAACATCTGCGGGCCAAACGCCTCCCAGCGGCCGGTTTCCTCCCATAATTCCGCCGGCTGTACCGCAGGCATCAGCAATTCGAGCGCTCCACTCGCGTCCATTTCTTCGCGCACGATATTTTCGACCTTCCGAAGCACCCTCAACCCCAAAGGCATCCATGTATAAAGGCCGCTGCCGAGACGCTTGATGAGGCCCGCGCGCAGCATGAGGCGATGGCTCACCAGTTCTGCCTCCGCTGGAGCCTCTTTCAGGGTGGAAAGAAAAAAATGTGATACGCGCATGAGTGTACCGTGCCTTGGAAAAATCCTTGATTCTACCGTGAAAAGGGGATGAGAACGCCAGATGGAAGACGACAAATATCGGCAGCCCAAGATTGGCCGCTGGCTTCGATATACAGTTTCGACTGCTTCAAATGTGGGATAAAATGTGGAAAAATTTCCCTATTCGGGTTAATGGGTGAATCGCATGATCGATCGTAACGGATATCGCTCCAACGTTGGCATCATCCTGCTGAATTCCAAGAACGAGGTGTTTTGGGGCAAGCGAATCAAACAGGACTCCTGGCAGTTTCCCCAGGGAGGCATCAAATCCGGTGAAAGCCCCGAGCAGGCAATGTACCGGGAATTGACGGAAGAGATCGGGCTGCATCCCCGTCATGTTCAAATCATTGGCCGTACCCGGGACTGGCTCCGCTATGATGTTCCCGATCAGTGGATAAGGCGTGACTGGCGAGGAAACTACAGGGGCCAGAAACAAATCTGGTACCTGCTGCGCCTGGTGGGGCGTGACTGCGATGTGTCGCTGCGTGCAAGTGTTCGACCGGAGTTTGACGCCTGGCGCTGGAATCAATATTGGGTAGAGCTGGAATCGGTGGTTGAATTCAAACGGCAAGTGTATCGACAGGCGCTGACTGAGCTTGCCCGGCTGATAAGCCGACCATCGCTCAAGTTGCACGGCAAGGCGTATGAAAGGCCGATGGGGCGTGACAGGGAACAGCCGATGACCGAACTGCAACCGCTAAAAAATCTCTCTCCCACAGACAAGCCCATATGAATCCCTTTATAAATCCCTTTCCCGAGGCCAGACCTGTTCTGGCAGCTTTCATGAAATACCCCTATCTGTATCGGCCCTTCTTGTCTGTTTTATGCGCTGTCCGCCTTCCCTCCAACTGTGAGAGATAGCCGGGGCATGGGCAAAGGTTTGATTACCATTCAAGGGCAATGTGATTTTCAAATGTCCTGGATTTTATGTCAGATAAAAACAAGAGGTTCAATAACGGATAATTTGTAGGCGTATCGGCTGCGCCACCACAGCCGTGTTTTTAGGGAGACCAACGATGATATTGCGAACAATAATTGTATCGCTGCTGGCGATTGGAACCATTGCTGCCCCACCGGCAATGTCTGCTGATGAACCTATCCAGCCCATTGAAGCGCACAAGCCGAAAAATCCAAAAATGGTCGAGTTGGGTGAAATGCTGTTTTTCGACCCCCGCCTTTCCAAATCCGGATTCATTTCCTGCAATTCTTGCCATAACCTCAGCATGGGTGGATCGGATAATTTGCCAACCTCCATTGGGCACAAATGGCACCAAGGCCCGATCAGCGCTCCAACCGTTCTGAACTCCAGCCTGAACTTCGCCCAATTCTGGGATGGCAGAGCCAAGGACCTGAAAGACCAGGCGGGTGGCCCGATTGCAAATCCGGGAGAGATGGGGTTCAGCCACGCTTTAGCCGGGGGTGTATTACAGTCGATTCCCCAATACCGCGCACGTTTCAAGGAGCTGTTTGGCGGCGACAAAATTGATATCGGTATGATCACGGAGGCAATTGCTGCCTTCGAGGAAACACTGGTGACGCCGGATTCGCGTTTCGACAAGTGGCTCAAGGGCGACAAGAATGCAATCACCCAGACGGAACTGGAAGGCTATAAGCTCTTCAAGGAGAAGGGTTGCGTGAGCTGTCACAATGGCCCTAACGTGGGTGGCGGCTCCTATCAGAAGATGGGCGTTCATGAGCCGCACAAAACGACAAGCAAGGCGGAAGGCCGGTTTGGCGTCACTGGCAAGGAATCCGACCGCTTCCTGTTCAAGGTTCCCACCTTGCGCAACGTGGAACTCACCTATCCGTATTTTCATGATGGCTCCGCGGCAACCCTCGAAGAAGCGGTTAATACCATGGGCCGCCTCCAGCTGGGCCACAAGTTCACGAAGGATGAAAACGCAAAAATCGTCGCTTTCCTGAAGACGCTGACCGGAAAGCAACCGCACATTGTGCTGCCCATCCTGCCGCCCTCAACCAACGAGACGCCAAGGCCGAAGCCGTTTGATTGACACACGGCTGAAGCTTATCCCGCGAGACGTTTATTTATCTGCCGCCTTTTTTTGACCCACTTATTGCCCGGGCGTCAGGCCCGGGCAATATTCCATCATACTAAACCATACTGCTCCCCCTCTCGCGATTCAAAGCCTTCTGAACTTCCCTCGAGTTCCTCGCTCATATCAAACCGGAGAGTCTGCGCAAAGCCGCATGACGAGCCGAATTTCGCCATCTCGAACCATTACTTTTGGCCCAGTGTCGCCTGTATTTCATCTTCCGTCCAAGAATATGGATTTACTCCTGAAAATCAAGTAGAGTTATTTCTTGAATAACTAAAATACGGAGTCTCCCATGAGCGCTAAGGGCCAATTGCTACAAGACCCGTTCCTGAATACGTTGCGAAAGGAACATATTCCAGTATCAATTTATCTGGTAAACGGGATCAAGTTGCAAGGACATATCGACTCGTTTGATCAGTATGTGGTGTTGCTGAAGAATAGCGTTACCCAGATGGTATACAAGCACGCAATTTCCACCGTCGTTCCCGCGAGAGCGGTTAATATTCCATTCGAGGCGCCCGGCACACCTGATGCTTGATCGCTCCGCGGGAAGTACACCCGGCGCAAAGATCGCAGCTGACACTGCAATATTGGTCAGCATCGATTTTACCGATAAAACAAATGATGAAAGCCTCGAAGAGCTGAGGCAACTGGCTGCCAGCGACCATCTCCGGATTTCGAGCGTGGTCAAGGGCAAGCGCTCAAGCCCCGATCCGTCGACCTTCGCAGGAGCCGGCAAGGTTAATGAGATCGCATCCATTGCAGAGCAGACCGGCGCATCCCTGGTTATCTTCAATCACGATCTGTCTCCTGCCCAGCAACGCAACCTGGAGCAACGCCTCGAACGGCGAGTAATAGATCGCACAAGCCTGATCCTGGACATCTTTGCGCAACGCGCCCACAGCCACGAAGGCAAGTTGCAGGTGGAACTCGCTCAGCTTGAGCATCTATCGACGAGACTCGTGCGCGGCTGGACGCACCTGGAGCGGCAGAAAGGAGGCATCGGTTTGCGCGGCCCTGGTGAGACCCAGTTGGAGACCGACCGGCGCCTGCTGGGAAAGCGGGTGAAACTCCTTAAAGAAAAACTCAAAAAGGTTCAGTCCCAGCGAGAATTGCAACGCCGTTCCCGCCGTCGCGCGGATGTCGTGTCGGTATCCATTGTCGGTTATACGAATGCCGGCAAATCCACCTTGTTCAATCGCCTCGCCCGCGCTCACACTTATGTTGCGGATCAATTGTTCGCCACCCTCGACCCGACGACCCGTAAGGTATTTTTGCCTGATCACGGCCCCCTTGTCATTTCCGATACCGTCGGATTTATTCGCGACCTGCCACATACGCTCGTCGCGGCTTTTCGCGCCACACTCGAGGAGACTGTGCAAGCTGATCTCCTGCTTCATGTCGTCGATGCGAGCAGTCCGAACCGGGATGAGCAGATCGATGAAGTGAACAAGGTCTTAAAGGAAATTGGGGCCGACTCCCTTCCCCAGGTCCTGGTGCTGAACAAAATCGATTTGACCGATTTATCGCCTGAGGCGGCCGGTTATCGTCGTGATGAGTGTGATAGAATTACGCAGGTCCGATTAAGCGCCAAGACCGGCCAGGGGCTGGAATTGATCAAGCTTGCGCTCTCGGAAGCCATCGAGCAACATGCCTCGCAGCATTGCAAAAACCAATCCCGGATTACAGATGCGGTGGTGGCTAGCCGCGCTTAGCTTGAAATCAAGGCGAATTTTTGTGCTGGGAAACTTGAATTTCGTTTCCATTCGCTTTGGTCGTGGGGCCGCATTAAACAAAAGACAGGAATCATCATGGGATTAAACGATCCCCAGTGGGGGAGAAAAAAAAATAGTTCGGGTCCACCTGATCTGGATCAGCTATGGCGTAATTTCAACAAGAAACTCAATAGCCTTTTCAAGCGGAAGGGGAATGGAGGTTCCGGCGGAGGAGAAGGACAGGGTCCAGCGACGCCCAGGCAATATGGGGGCGGGATCGGCCTGCTCATCGCATTGCTCGCGATCCTGTGGATTGCAAGCGGTTTCTATATCGTGAACGAAGGGCAACGAGGCGTTGTATTGCGTTTTGGAAAATACGTTGAAAGCACCCAGGCGGGTCTGCGCTGGCATCTTCCATACCCGATCGAGGTCGTTGAAACGGTGAACGTGAGCCAGGTGCGTACCGTTGAAATAGGTTACCGGAATAACGTGAGAAGCAAGGTTCTCAAGGAATCGCTGATGCTGACGGATGATGAAAATATCATCGATATACAGTTTGCAGTGCAATATATTCTGAAGAACCCCGAGGACTTTCTTTTCAACAATCGCGAGCCTGAAAACGCCGTGCTGCAGGCAGCCGAGAGCGCGATAAGGGAGATCATCGGCAAAAGCAAGATGGATTTTGTCCTGTACGAAGGACGTGAACAGGTTGCCGCGAAGGCAACTCAACTGATGCAGGAGATCCTGGATCGCTATAAGATAGGTATTGCGATCAGTAAGGTGACGATGCAAAACGCTCAGCCGCCGGAGCAGGTGCAAGCCGCGTTCGACGATGCAGTCAAGGCTGGACAGGATCGGGAGCGGCAGAAAAACGAGGGCCAGGCATACGCCAACGACGTGATACCCAAGGCCAAGGGTAACGCCGCACGGCTTCTGGAAGAGTCGGAGGGATACAAACAACGCGTCATTGCAAGCTCCGAGGGTGAGGCGAGCCGTTTCAAGCAGATTCTCGTGGAATACAACAAAGCGCCGGCTGTAACGCGCGATCGTCTTTACCTGGATGCGATGCAGCAGGTGCTCTCCAGTACGAGCACCATTTTCGTAGACCAGAAAAGCGGCAGCAACCTGCTGTATTTGCCACTCGATAAGCTGATACAGATGAGCGGTCCTACCTCGCCATCTTCCCAGGCGTCGGAGGTTCCGGTCGCGCCGGCTCAGGAATCAGCGCCGGACAGTGCCGCACGGACCCGCGAAGCATTTCGTGGACGCGAGAGGGAGACCCGATAGTGAAAAAATACGCTTCCATACTGCTGGGTACGCTTATCGCCCTGATCGTTCTGGCGACCGCTTCACTTTACGTCGTCGACGAGCGCCAACAGGCGATCCTTTTCCAGCTCGGCGAGATCGTTGACGTTAAAACATCTCCCGGCCTGTATGTCAAGATTCCACTTGCGCAGAACGTCCGGTATTTTGATGCCCGAATCCTGACGCTTGATACCGCCGAGCCTGAACGCTTCATTACTTCTGAAAAGAAGAATGTGCTGGTGGATCTGTTTGTGAAATGGCGCATCGTCGACGTCAAACAGTATTACGTCAGTGTGCGAGGGGACGAAATGCTCGCTCAAACACGCCTCGCGCAAACAGTCAATTCGAGCCTGAGGGACGAATTCGGCAATCGTACCGTCCATGATGTCGTTTCGGGAGAACGCGACAAGATCATGGAAATCATGCGTCAAAAAGCTGATGCCGACGCTCGCAAGATCGGGGTGGAAGTCGTTGATGTTCGTCTGAAGCGCGTGGACTTGCCGCAGGAGGTAAGCGAATCCGTCTTCCGAAGGATGGAAGCGGAGCGGAAACGCGTGGCCAACGAACTTCGGTCAACCGGCGCGGCTGAATCCGAGAAAATACGGGCCGATGCGGATCGCCAGCGCGAGGTCATTATGGCGGAGGCTTATCGGAAAGCTCAGGAAGTGAAGGGTGAAGGTGATGCGAAGGCTTCAGCGATCTATGGCGCAGCGTTTCAACCCAACCCGGAGTTCTATTCGTTCTATCGGAGCCTGGAGGCCTATAAGCAGAGCTTCAAAAATAAAAATGACCTGATGGTGATCGATCCCAGTTCCGAATTTTTCAAATACCTGAAAAGCCCCAACCGGTCTGCAAAGTAGCCATAGGCGGGCGGAGCCATAGCGCGTGCCCGCCATGCCCATCCCCTAGCCCGAACTAAAAAACAATAAATGAAATGCTGTTGCCTCGAATTCCCGCGATTTCCTCCCGATGTGCTTGCATGAAGCAGCAAATTTGCAGGGCTTAATAAGGACTGCGGAATGTGGGATATTCTGGGAATGGCCTTTGCACTCATGCTCGTGCTCGAAGGTCTCCTTCCGTTTCTTATGCCCGGAGCATGGCGCGACACCTTTCGAAAGCTCACCGAGATCAGCGATAACCAGATCCGTTTTGTTGGCTTAACCTCCATGCTCGCGGGGTTGTTGATACTTTACCTTGTCACGTAAATTCTCCAGACGTAATCAGGCGTAACCATGCGTCAGTGGATTCTTCCAGAATATGTAGAGGATATCCTCCCTGGGGAGGCGCTGAAGATCGAGATGATGCGCCGCAGAATCATCGATCTCCTGATGTCCCATGGCTATGAGCTGGTGGGACCGCCCTTGCTCGAGTTCGTCGAATCCCTCCTTTCAGGGAGCGGGGGTGAGACTAATTTGAGGATGTTCAAGGTCGTGGATCAACTCAGCGGCCGGATGATGGGACTACGTGCTGACATGACACCACAAGTTGCGCGAATTGACGCGCATTTGCTTAATCGGAAAGGGATTACCCGCCTCTGCTACGCGGGGAGCGTATTGCATACCTTGCCATCCGGGCTGACACGAACCCGGGAGCCGGTTCAAATCGGAGCCGAGCTTTTCGGTCACTCCCGTCTGGAGAGTGACCTTGAAGTTCAGAAGCTTATGCTCGATTCGCTCGCGGCCGGCGGGATAGGAAAAGTCCATCTCGACCTCGGCCACGTCGCTGTTTTCCGCGGTTTGATCAGAGGCTCAGGGATACCCGATGAGCTTGAATCCGAGCTGTACAGGGCGCTCCAGTCGAAGGACTTCGAAACGCTTGAGAATATCGATACCGGGTTCGACAGGCAGGTGGATAGACGCGCGAGGCAGGCATTGTTGCTTTTGCCTCAGTTATACGGCGGATTCGAGGTTCTCGATCGAGCCCGCTCGTCGCTTCCAGACTATCCGGATATCAGACAGGCACTGGATGAATTGGAAACGGTCGGCAAGGAGCTGAAGCCGTTGGTCGACACGCTGGCGTTTGACTTGGCGGACCTGCGAGGTTACCACTACCACAGCGGAATGGTATTTGCAGCTTACGCAAGCAATTGCCCCAATGCTGTAGCTCTTGGCGGACGTTATGACGAGGTGGGGAAGGCATTCGGGAGAGCACGTCCGGCAACCGGATTCAGTATGGATCTGCGGGAACTTGCCGGTCTTGTCCAAACCGGGCCAGAGAAAAAGGGAATTCTTGCGCCCTATCCAGCCGGTAATGAGAGACTCGGAGAAAAAATCGAGCAGCTGCGGCAGGCGGGTGAAACAGTGGTGATCGCATTGCCGGGATCAGAGCATGAACAGAATGTTTTAACCTGCGACCGGAAGTTGATACAGCAAAATGGGATTTGGACGCTTGTGACGGTCTAGCAGGCAGACCGGTAGTCTGCTGGAGTCCAGGCAGCGGCCTGCCAGGGAAAACGCTTTCTTAAGACAGGAATATGACAAAAAACGTGGTCGTCATCGGTACTCAATGGGGCGATGAAGGCAAGGGAAAAATAGTAGATTGGCTAACGGATCACGCGCAGGGCGTGGTTCGCTTCCAGGGGGGGCATAACGCTGGGCACACGCTCGTCATCAAAGGAAAGCAGACCGTACTCCACCTGATCCCTTCCGGTATCCTGCGTGAGGAAGTGGCCTGCTATATCGGCAATGGCGTGGTGATATCCCCTCAGGCACTATTGGATGAGCTGGGGATGCTGGAACAAGCGGGGGTTGACGTTCAGAATCGGCTTCGCATCAGCGAAGCTTGTCCATTGATATTGCCGTGCCACACTGCGCTGGATAGTGCGCGCGAAACGGCCAGAGGAATCGACAAGATTGGCACGACGGGGCGAGGCATCGGGCCCGCCTATGAGGATAAAGTTGCGCGGCGGGCCATCCGCCTGCAGGATCTGTTTCATCGAGACCGGTTTGCAGCAAAGCTTGGCGAAATGCTTGACTACCATAATTTCGTCCTCAAGAATTATTTTCATGCGCCCAGCGTCGATTTCCAGCAGATCATGGATGATACGCTCTCGCTTGCAGACCGCATCAAGCCGATGGTCGCTGACGTACCCAGGTTGCTGTTCGAAGCGAACAGGACAGGAAGCAATTTGCTATTTGAAGGCGCGCAAGGAACGCTGCTTGATATCGATCACGGCACCTACCCTTTCGTGACCTCGAGCAATTGCATTGCAGGCGCGGCAACAACGGGAAGCGGCGTAGGCCCCCAGATGCTTCATTATGTGCTAGGCATTACGAAGGCGTATACCACGAGGGTGGGTGGCGGGCCTTTTCCCACGGAGCTGGATGATGATGTTGGCAAGCACCTTGCGAAGCGGGGCAATGAATTCGGGGCCACTACCGGGCGCCCACGGCGGTGCGGGTGGTTTGACGCTGCGGCGCTGAAGCGATCCGTCCAGATAAACGGGGTGTCGGGGTTATGTGTTACAAAACTCGACGTACTGGATGGGGTTGAAACCCTGCGTTTGGGCGTGGGGTACAGGTTAGCGGATGACAGCGCTAGGCAGAGCTTTCATGAAATTCTCCCGGTAGGCGCGGATGAACTTGCACGGTGCGAGCCTGTGTATGAAGAAATGCCCGGCTGGAAAGACAGTACGGTGGGGGTGGAGAAGTTTGCCCAACTCCCGCAAGCGGCGCAAAACTACCTGAAGCGTATTGAGGAAGTCTGCGAAGTGCCGGTGGACATGATATCAACCGGACCGGATCGTGAGGAAACCATCGTGCGGCGACACCCTTTTGAGTAAGCGTTAAGTAAGGGTCAAGCAAGGGATTGAGAACTTCGCCCGGAAGCAGTCAGAATTCAACGAATGCGTGTAGCGTTCGCCTGATCGACTGGCAGCGCGACTCCCGTGCCTTGCGAGACATACGTGAGGCGGTCTTCATTCGTGAGCAGAATGTTCCTGCCGAACTGGAGTGGGATGAGTTTGACGTACAATGCCTCCACTTTCTCGCTTTTAACCCCGAAGGCAACCCTGTCGGGACCGCCCGCCTGTTGCTAAATGGTACAGCTGGTACCCTCGGGCGAATGGCGGTGCTGAAGGAATGGCGAGTCAGGGGTGTGGGCAGCGCACTGGTTCATGGTTTGCTGGGGGAAGCGAAAAAACGTGGAATTTCAGAACTCGCCCTGCACGCTCAGACCCATGCCGCCGACTTTTATGAAAGATTTGGTTTCAGGATTGAAGGCAAGCAGTTCATGGAAGCCGGAATTCCGCATGTAAAAATGATCCTGCATCTGCAAGCTTCAGTTTGCTGAAACACGCAAGCGGAATGAAAGGCAGATCGGGCTCTTGATCCTATGGATACTGCCCTATGAGCAATATCAGAACGGCAACATGAAATCGAGGGATAGAACGACCTGATCCTTGTGCCCTCCAAAGGGCCGGTAGATCGCCCCGTGCAACGCGTCAACGTTATCATAGCGGACGTTTGGACGGACATTGAATTGCCGTATCGGCTTCCAGTCGAGCTTTAAGGTTCTCGCCGCTTTCCAGTTCATGCCCGCCGTGATCGCGTAATAATCAGCGGGCACACTGGTGCTGTTGCCCAACTGGTTTCGCCCCAATGCGTAGCTGAATCCCTGGTTATCCGTCGCTGCTGCCACGCGGCCTGGGGCGAAGACACGGAAGCCGTCCCTGTCGCGGAACCACTCCGTACGTACGCCGACCGAGAGATCAGGGGTGAGGTCGTAATATAAATGCATATTAATGCCGAACCATTGCGCATTTTGGTTCACTCCGTTCAACAACACCCCCCCCGCATAACCGTGGTCGTGTTGAAAGACAAAATGCGTCTTCTCAGTAAACCTGTGCTTCAGCACCAGGCTGTACATGCCCCATGGTTCGCTGCTGCGAGTCGATGTTTCTCCATAAGTGCCGCTGAGATTAGCCGAGCTTCCCATATCGTCGCTGGTCCAAGTGATACCGGCGATGCCGCCCCAATTCCCTAGCTGCTTATCGAACGCTCCATCCCAACCCCCCGTTGCGCTTCCGGTCACCGCAGCGCCAATTACGGACCAGTTGTTGGTAATCTTGTAATTACCTATAACCCCGGTATGCGTAAAAGGCTCTCCATATTGCATCGTGTATGCGTGGGTATAGAAGAAATTATCGGGAGCAGGTACCGACTCATATCCAATAGGCGTATAAAAGTGCCCGACCTTCACGTTCAGTCCGTTCCCCACAGGAACATATGCCTCTGCATACACTTGGG
>DASSHJ010000024.1:0-10353 GCA_035692965.1 Nitrosospira sp.
CCCGACGACTCACGCCTTTCTCGGCCAGGTTCTCGATGCGAACAATCATCCCCTTATGATTGATGGCTTATGGGCGATCGGCCACGGAAATGGGGGAGCGGCGGGAAACACGAACCTGCTCTACTTCACTGCGGGACCCAATGATGAAAGCCATGGATTATTCGGAGTGCTAACGCCTGTTCCGGAGCCTTCAGAATATACGATGATGCTCGCCGGACTCGGCGCTGTGCTGCTTCTGCGGCGACGCCGTTCTGGCAGCGATGTGGGCGACAAGGCAAGAGTTCAGGTTTGACTTTTCTCCAGATCGACGGTTTAAAGACTCAAGCCCTGCTCGTTGAGCAGACCTGCAGGGCAATTTTAACCAGTAACTCGAAACCCCGTGGCGGGTTCGATTTCGGAGGTTTTTCTATCGACCTTTTATTTTTCTAGCGACCGTTGTAACACATATCTGGTCGGCTCACACCTCCCAAGCCGCCCCGTTGGCCATACCCAGCCTTCATTCCCCCCCTCCCGTTCTCTTGTCCCGATGCGCGAGTACCAGACCGGCGAGCTCGACTCCAACCCCCACGCAAAATAGCAGAACGCCGATCCAGATATTTTCCGGTGCAAGGAGCATCAGCAGTGCTCCCAGAATGAGCAACGGAATGGATAACATTCGCTTCGTCTGCGGATTTCGTATCATATACAGGGGAAACGCGTCGTTGATAACATACTATCAATATAGACTTCAGCCGTGAAAATTGATGGCTGAAGGCGTAATTGAGGTTCCCTCACTTCGTACGGTATAGATTCAAAGGAGGGTCTCTCTTTCGAAAACTCGTCGCATAGTTATAGCAAATTGTGAACAATAAATCGTAACGAAATCTAATGAAATATTTTCTTAATTTGGAAGAGCGCCTCGCCAATCTGCCTCACCCGGTCTATTCCGACGATTTGCCGGTTGTTGCCCGCAGGGAAGAGATCGCGCGGGCAATTGGCGAAAACCAGGTGGTGATCGTTTGCGGCGAAACCGGTTCGGGCAAGACAACCCAACTTCCCAAGATTTGTCTCGAACTCAAACGCGGAGCCGCGGGGATGATCGGGCATACGCAGCCGCGGCGTATTGCGGCGCGCACCGTTGCGGCGCGCGTTGCATCCGAGCTGAATAGTCCAGTCGGCCATGCCGTGGGCTACAAGATTCGATTCTCCGACAAGGTGAGCGCGCAGACGTATATCAAGCTCATGACAGACGGCATTCTACTGGCGGAAACCCAGGGCGACCCTTCGCTGCAAGCCTACGATACCCTCATCATCGATGAAGCGCACGAGCGCAGCCTGAATATCGACTTCCTGCTCGGCTACCTCAAGCAATTGCTCCCCCGCCGCCCCGATCTCAAGCTGATCGTTACTTCGGCCACGATCAATGCACGCCGCTTTTCGGAACACTTCAATGCGGCACCAGTTATCGAGATCTCAGGTCGAATGTATCCGGTGGAAGTGCGTTATCGCGCTTTCGATTCAGTTCATTCATCTGGCGGTGCTGATCTTGCTCGGGATGCCGGTCAGCCCGAAGCACGGGAGAAAACCGGAGGCAAACCAGATGAAAGGGACGAAGGGGATATAGGGCAGGCTATTCTCGACGCGGTGGATGAGGCGGTGCGGGAAGGCCCGGGCGATATACTGGTGTTCCTGCCGGGGGAGCGGGAAATTCGTGAAATGGCCGAGGCGTTGCGCAAGCATGCGTTCGGCAGGCCCGGACGCCAAATGGGTGGCGGCGGGATACTCGGGGTGGACATCCTTCCACTGTTCGCCCGCCAGTCCTATGCCGATCAGGAACGGGTGTTCAAGCCAGGCGGTAGTAGTGTCCGTCGCGTCGTGCTGGCGACCAATGTTGCCGAGACTTCGCTTACCGTTCCCGGCATACGTTACGTGATCGATACGGGATTGGCCCGGCTGAACCGCTATAGTTACCGCAACAAGGTTGAACAGTTGCGCGTGGAGAAGATTTCGCGCGCTTCCGCCAGTCAGCGAGCGGGACGTTGCGGCCGGGTGATGAGCGGCATTTGCATGCGGCTGTATTCGGAGGAGGACTATCTTTCCCGGCCGGAGTTTACCGACCCCGAGATTCTGCGCTCCTCGCTTGCGTCCGTGATACTGCGCATGAAGGCCTTAAGGATCGGGGCGATGGAGGACTTTCCGTTTCTCGATCCGCCTCTGCCTCGCATGATCGCGGATGGCTACCAGCTTCTGGCCGAGCTTGGCGCGGTGGATGAGAGCAACACACTGACCAAGGTGGGTTGGCGGCTTGCGAAGTTTCCCATCGACCCCAGGATCGCTCGCATGATCCTGGCCGCCAAGGATGAGAACTGCCTGAGAGAGGTGCTTGTCATTGCGGCTGCCCTTAGCATCCAGGATCCCCGAGAACGGCCGTTCGAGCGCCAGGAAGCGGCAGATCGGGCACATCAGCGCTTCCAGGACGAGCGCTCTGATTTTCTCGCTTATCTCAAGCTGTGGGAATTTTACGATGAGCTGCTGAAGCATAAGAAATCGAATCGAAAACTGGTTACGGATTGCCAGATACATTTCCTGTCACATCGCAGGATGCGGGAGTGGCGGGAAGTTCACGGCCAATTGCACGCATTGGTTTTGGAAACCGGCCTGCGTCCCAATGAAATTCCGGCCTCCTACGAAGAAATCCATCGGGCGCTGCTGGCCGGCTTGCTAGGGAACATTGGCTTTAAAACCGAGGAGGATGGTGAATATCTCGGCGCTCGCGGAATCAAATTCTCCATATTTCCCGGCTCGGTGTTGAAAAAAGCCAAACCCAAATGGGTGGTGGCTGCGGAACTTACTGAAACAACCAGGCTATATGCCCGGGTTGTAGCGAAAATAGATCCTGCGTGGATCGAGAAGATTGCCGGCGGGCTATGCAAGAAGCAGTACTTTGATCCTCATTGGGAAAAAGCTACCGCACAGGTTGCTGCTTTCGAGCGCGTTACCTTATATGGGCTTACCATCGTTCCCAAGCGCCGGGTTTATTACGGAGCTGTCAATCCGCGCGAAGCACGCGAAATTTTCATTCGTTCCGCACTGGTAGCGGGCGAGTATGCAACCCGTGCGCCGTTCCTTGAACACAACCAGAATCTTGTGGAAAGCATCGCGGAACTGGAACACAAGGCGCGAAGACCTGACGTACTGGTGGATGAGGCAGTGATTTTTTCTTTTTATGACGATATCATTCCTGATCGCATTGCAAATGGAGCAGCATTTGAAAAATGGCGCAAGCAGGCTGAGCGGGTAAATCCATGCCTGCTCTACCTGAACCGGGACGACCTGATGCGCCATGCTGCCAATGGGGTTACCGAAGAGCGGTTTCCCGACAGCGTTATGGTGGACGGGGAATCCGTGCCCCTTACTTATCGCTTCGATCCAGGACACGTACTGGATGGGGTCACCGTTACCGTACCATTGCCCCTGCTCAACAAGCTTGAGTCCACGCGGTTCGACTGGCTCGTCCCGGGATTGATCCGTGAAAAGGTGACGTGGTACCTCAAGGCTCTTCCCAAACAGATCCGCCGCCATGTCGTCCCGGTGCCGGACTTCGTGACTGCATTCCTTGAATATCGGGAATCGAAGCCTGAAGTGGTGAATAAAACTATTCCGCTCACCAAGGCGCTGGCGAAATTTATCCTGTTCAAGACAGGCATTACCGTTCCACCGGATATCTGGCAGGATGAAAAGCCCCCGCCACACCTATTGGTGAACTATAAGGTGGTGGACGACGCCGGGCAGGAGCTGGCAATGAGCCGCGACCTTGAACAGCTAAGGGCGCAGCTCGGCCAGGCTGCGCGGTTGATGTTCGCAGGAGCCGTGGGGCAGGCGCCGCCAGAACGTGTCCCCATCGAACGTGACGATATAAAACGTTGGGATTTTGGCGATTTGCCCGAAAAAATAGCGTTCTCCCATGGGGGCAAGAAGCTTACCGGTTTTCCGGCCCTGGTTAGCGGCGAAGGGAAGGTGGCAATCCAGCTGTTCGATACAGCAGAGGCCGCGCAAGCAAGCATGCGCGGCGGGGTACGCCAGTTGCTGCGATTCGAGCTTGGAGAGCAGATGAAGCAATTGGAAAAGGATCTGTCCGGACAGAGCCGCTCCTTGAGCCAGGCATTTTTGCAATTGCACATGCTCATCAGGCCGGATGCGCTGCGTGAAGACATATTAAATGCTATCGCTGACCGCGCCTTTATCGGTAATGACCCATTGCCCCGAACCGAAAAGGAATTCGCCGAGCGGAGACAGCGTGCGAGAACTCGCCTTCCAGCGGTAACCGACGCTGTTATCCGGACGGTGAGTGATGTTGCGAGGGACGTTCAGGCTTTGCTGACCAGGATTTCCGGAACTGCAGGAGCAACCAGGGTCGGCCAACCCAAGTCTCTGGTGCTGCCAGAGGCTGCGGCAAGACTGAAAGCCGAACTGAACGAGGAATTGCGGAAACTCATTTACCCCGGCTTTCTTGAAGCAACGCCTTGGGAAAAGCTCCCCCACCTTCCCCGGTATTTGAAAGGCATGCTCCTGCGCCTGGAAAAATATCCAGGCAACCCGGAGCGCGACCAGCGCCACGCGCGTGCTATTGCAGCGTTGTGGCAGCAATACGAACAGCGCCTGGAAAAGCACCGAAAATCCGGAATCAGCGACGCCACCCTTGCCGAATTCCGGTGGCAGATCGAGGAACTGCGCGTTTCGCTGTTTGCCCAGGAACTGAAAACGCCCCAGCCGGTTTCCGTAAAACGGTTACAGAAATTGTGGGAAGGGATGACCGCGTGAGAATGGAGTCTCCCGGGAATCAACTGATATCGCATTCAATTCGATAGTTTGCCGCCAACCGTGCCTCGCCCCCCGGGGGTACCTGTACTACGTCGAGATCCGCGTTGGTGGTTTCGACGCACACAAAGTATTCGTAGTCGTCGTCATTCAAATCCGCCATCTCCGATGATATTTTTACCCATGGGTTCCATACCACCGCGCTATTGCTGCCTTTCGAATTGATCCTGATCCTGCGGTCAAACGCTTTATCGTCAATGACCAATTCGGCCGGAACGTTCCGGAAGATGCGGTCAACTTCCTTGTCGATGGTCACTGGGCCCGCCTGAAACTTGATGGCGCCATTATCTGTTTTATCAACATACGCGGCCCCTGCCAGCCCTGAAATGATGACCTGGCTGATATCCCCAACCCTGAAGTAAGTATGCAGCGCCTGAGTAATGGAAAACGTTTCACTCGTCGTGTTGCGCGTGATCAATTCCAGGTTCAGAGTGTCTCCAACCGTGATTTCGAGCACAAGGTTGAATGAGTGGGGCCAAAGGCCACGCGTTTCCTCTGAATCGTTCAGTCTGAGCGTGACCTTGCCTTCCTCTTCAGGAGTTGCTTCTGTTCGCACGACCTCCCAGAAGCGGTTGCGTGCAAAGCCGTGTAACGGACGGCCTCTCCCTTCAGGATGGGGTCCGAACCAGGGCCAGCAAACCGGGGTGCCGCCCTTGATCGATTTGCCTGGTTGATAATATGCTTTTTCACTGAGGAACATGAGGTTGTGCGGCTCATTAGCAGGCTGGTAGGACAAGACCTGTCCGCCGTATACTGAGATGATGGCGCTTGCTTTCGCATTATCGACCCGAATATAGGGGAATCCACCTGTCCCCTCGATGAATTTGATGTGATCGGTAATCCCGTGCTCATTGTTCAACTGCGAAACGTTCATCGTGCTGCCCTCCCCTTTTGCAAAGCCGCCAACACCGGCAATCCCGCCTAACCAGCGCGGATAGTATTCCATTATATGGCAGGCCCGCGTCCTCGCTGAAAAAGGTATTGATTGGTGCTGGTGAACAAAAATTGCCTCCAACTCCAGTCGGGCCAAGTTGTACGAAAAACAAGCATTGAACAACGGCTGCCGGTATAGTATCCACGTTACCATCCCGGAATACCTTCCGCGAACCTTCACAGCGGCCAAATAAAGCAGCGAAAGTTTTAGTCTTGCCATTTCAATAAATGGAGCCCTTCTGAGCAATCAAACATCCTCTTCACAAAAGAAGCAGTCATTCTGGAAAAAGCTCGGCCCGGGGCTCATCACTGGCGCAGCTGACGACGATCCAAGCGGAATCGCCACCTATTCCCAGGTTGGCGCGAGCTTCGGGTATTCGATGTTGTGGGCAACTTTTTTTACCTTTCCCCTCATGGTGGGGATCCAGATCATTAGCGCGCGTATTGGCCGTGTAACCGGCGAGGGCCTCGCCGCAAACATTCGCAAGCGCTACCCCTCCTGGCTTCTGTATGGAATCGTCTGCCTCGTGCTGATCGCAAACACGATCAACATCGCTGCCAATATTGGCGCAATGGGCGCCGCACTTAAACTTCTCATTGGTGGTCCCGCCCATCTGTATGCCGTGTTGTTCGCGCTCACGTCGCTCGTTCTGCAAATCTTCATTCCCTTTCCAAGATATGCACCCATTCTTAAACTGCTGACATTCTCGCTGTTTGCTTACGTGGGGACGGTGTTCGTGGTGAACGTGCCGTGGGGAGAAGTGCTCTACAAGACGATACTGCCGTCAATCTCACTAGAGGCAGAGTACGCGGTCGCGGTCGTTGCTATTTTTGGCACCACTATCAGCCCGTATCTGTTTTTCTGGCAAGCCTCGCAAGAAGTCGAAGAACAACAGGCAGCGCAAGGCGAAGAACCCCTGAAGAAAGCGCCTGAACAGGCTGAAGATAACTTGAAAAGGATCGATATCGATACCTATGTCGGGATGGGCTTCTCCAACCTCATTGCCTTTTTCATTATGCTGACGGCAGCAGTAACCTTGAATCTCAATGGCGTGACGGACATCGAGACGACTGAGCAGGCGGCGGAAGCGCTGCGCCCCATAGCAGGCGAATTTGCATTCCTGCTGTTCTCGGGGGGTATTGTGGGGACAGGATTGCTGTCAGTGCCGGTTCTTGCTGGCTCCGCTGCTTACGCCGTGGCAGAGTCGTTCAACTGGCGCATCGGCTTGGGCCGCAAGCTGTTGGAAGCAAGAGGTTTTTACGCCATCCTCAGCGTCGCCACGCTCATGGGAGTCGCGCTCAATTTCACACCCATCAATCCGATCGACGCGCTCTTCTGGAGTGCGGTGATAAATGGGGTTATCGCCGTCCCCATCATGGCAGTGATGATGTTAATGGCCACGAGAGCCGACGTGATGGGACCATTCGTTGTAACAACCGGCCTTAGAATTCTCGGCTGGCTCGGAACGGGCGTGATGGCGCTTGCAGTCCTTGCGATGGCTTTGACCTGGAATTCGGGAACGTAGATCCAGCCGCCAGTTCCGCTCAGACAATTTCGCCGTGCTCCGTTCGCTGTGCTCGTTGTCATCTATTGTTTGCCCGTCAACGCAGCAGAATCAGCCTCGGGATTGCGTCCGCGTTGGCCCATAGTACAGCGTTTTGCTGGAACTCAGCGCCCAGCGTACGGGACACTTCCAGATCCAGGCCGAGTGCAAGAAAGCTTTCTTCTCCCGGCCAATCTCCTGAAGGATCAAGCCCCATTCCTTCGATGATGTCATCCGGACCGGATACGTATTGATTCAGCCTTTCGCGGAGCCGTTCGCACGCCGCCCGGTTTTCCTGTGGCCTCTGGCGAACGCCCCCTGGGTTGCAAGCCGTGATAAACGCGGCACCCCGATGGTCAGAAGCGGAAAAAAGCCGAGAGAGCGATTCAGAGTAATGATCGACACGCAGAGTCACTGAATTACGTCCAATCCCTGCCTGGTAGTGGGCGGAGCGGTAAGCATCGATGACATCGGCAGGAATTTTCGACTCCTGCTTCTCAAAACCAGGCTGCTCGAACCTCTGGTCACCCCAGTGAGGGGTTTCGGCAGATTTTTTCATATCTCGCGTCCGCTTCCAGTGATGAGTCTCACACTGCGATCGGAGGTGAAATAAGACCAGAGCCACCCGAGCATGACTACCATGCGATTTCGAAAACCGATCAGGAAAAAAATATGAACGAGACCCCATAGCAGCCATGCGACAAAACCACTGAGGCGCAGCCACCCGAAATCCAGTACTGCCGACTTGTGCCCGACGGTGGCGAGGTTGCCTGCGTGGTGATAATGAAAGACAGGGTGAATTCGCTCGCGATTGCTTCCTATGTCCCCGGCTGCATTTATTCGCTGCAATAGCAGTTCCGCGACGAACTTGCCTTCCTGTTTGGCCGCTGGCGCGATCCCTGGGACAGGTTTTCCGTCTGGTCCCGTTACTGCTGCCGTGTCACCGATGACGAAAATTGACGAATCGCCTGGCAGTGACAAGTCCCCTTGCACACGGACTCGTCCCGCCCGATCTGGCTCAACATCAAGCCACTGCGCGGCTGGAGATGCGGCCACGCCGGCTGCCCAGATCAAGGTGCGTGCTTCAATCCTGCGTCCCCCGGCAATGACCCCGGCTGCATCGCAATGCTCGACTGCTGAGCCAGTCAATACCTCTACTCCCAGGTGCTCGAGTGATTGTCTGGCCTTTTCGGCAAGCTCGGGCACGAAAACGGGTAATATCTGGGGACCAGCCTCGATCAGGATAATGTGAGCGCTTAAGCCTTTCAACGTTCGAGAGGCCTGCGCGAGCTCGATCTTTGCCAATTCGGCTATTGCACCGGCAAGCTCGACCCCGGTGGGGCCTCCGCCAATAATCACGAAACTGAGCAGACGTTTTTGTTCTTCAGTGTCCTTTGTTTGCTCGGCGCGTTCAAGTGCATCGAGAACGCGATTACGAATGTCCAGGGCGTCCTCGATCTGCTTAAGTCCCGGTGCGAACGCCTCCCAGTCGTCGTGACCAAAATAGGAGTGCCGGGCGCCGGTTGCAACAACCAAAAAGTCGTAGGGGATAATGCGAGCGTTTTCGCGCAGACGAACAGTCTTGGCCTGCCGGTTAACGGCCTCGACGTGGCCCAGAATTACTTTGGCATTGAGCTGATAGCGCAGGATGCGGCGAATCGGCATTGCGATATCGGCGGGAGAGAGTGCCGCAGTGGCAACCTGGTACAGTAAGGGTTGGAAGAGATGGAAGTTGCGCTGATCAACCAGTGTCAACTCGGCTGAGGCGTTGCGCAGCGCCTTTGCGCAGGTCAGTCCGCCAAACCCGGCGCCGAGGATGACGATGCGGGGTAATTGCGAGCCTTGGCTTTGCGGCTGTTGCCCCACTTATAAAAACCCTCGGAGTACCTGCATTCCGTCTCGCGCTCACGTTGTCTGGATTGATATCCGGATGCAATCGTCCAGAGAAGTTTGCCTTTCACCAGCCAGCCCAAATTGGACAATCAGGATTCAACATAGGCTATTGAAAGGAGGATTGCCTGGAAATAGCGACGCGCTTTGCTGCCAGTAGCGGCCCTTATTTCTCATGTAATACTTTATGAACGTCCTATAACTCAAGGATGGTATATATTTTATACAACTCATGTTTATTTGAGTTTAGAGCCAACTGCCGTCATGGAGCCATAAGGAATCTTCTCATCGTTCCCGTCTTTTTCCGCTCTCGGCATCGAACGCCGACCTATCGTGTAGCTCGACCGCATATCCAGTTTCTCTCCGAAATTGCGATTGCATTTCTTTTTTGTTGCATTAGGTAATTAAGAGATTATACTTTCATTGTGCAACTATAGACGACGATAACCTGTCCATAACTCCCTGTCGGCAGGTTGAATTCACCTAAAATTTAGGGCGCCGGCGCAATCCTGTCGGGGCGTTCCCTATATTGCTGAGGCAAAGATTTTCACACACCTGGCCTTGCGAGGGTATCGATCAATATCAACGCGAAGGCAATCAACATATCGGAGGAGACAGTCGAAATGATCAAGCGAGCGATTCAGGCTGGCACGTCGGCTCTTGTTCTTGCTGCGGCGATATACAGCAGTGGCGCGGCAGCGCATGGAAGAGTAGCCATGGAAGAAGACACCTGCATGCGCCGGCTGGGCGACAACAGCATGGTGCATTTGAGCGCCTATCAGCCACAGCACGAGCCGAGCGACCAATATTGTACGGATATACCGAAGGGGGGGAATACCTTCCTGGTTGTTGATCTCGTCGACCCGGCGCTACGCGATATACCCATTGCAATGCGCGTGGTAAGGGGTACCAGCGAACTGGACGGGGAAACGGTGACATACGTGAACCCAAGCTATCATCCCGATGGCGTTATCCGGGGCGAGACGAGTCTTGATAAAGGGCAATACACCCTCCTCATCGAAGGACAGGCCGTGCCCCCAGTCCGCTATCAGTATCCGCTGCGGGTAGAGATGATCAATTACGCCAAGACTTTCCGTGCTGCTGTCTGGCCTCTCATTGGAATGCTTCT
>DASSHJ010000025.1:0-3274 GCA_035692965.1 Nitrosospira sp.
CACCAGGACTTTTCGGAAGATACCTATCGCGTCCTGACCGCGGTGGATGCTGCGTTGATGGTAATTGACGCTGCCAATGGCGTCGAGGCACAAACCCTGCGACTGCTCGAGGTATGCCGGGCTCGGAACACACCGATTCTAACTTTCGTCAATAAAATGGATAGAGAGGTGCGGGAACCCCTCGATCTTATCGATGAGATCGAACGAACCTTGCGCATGAGCGCCGTCCCCTTTACCTGGCCAATGGGTATGGGTCGGGGGTTAAAGGGCGTATTTGACCTTCAGCGGGACCGCATGCGTGTTTTCCAGCCAGGGGAGGATAAATTAAATGACGATGCTGAGATAATTGAAGGGCTCGACAATCCGGTCATTGATGCACGTTTTCCAGACTTGGCTGAAGCCACTCGCCAGGAAATTGAATTGATACGTGGGGCGTCCGCCGCATTCGATCACGCGGAGTTTCTCGCCGGCAAACAAACACCTATTTTCTTTGGTTCGGCGATAAACAACTTCGGGGTACGCGAGGTTCTTGACGCGCTGGTCGAGCTTGCCCCGCCTCCACGATCGCGTAAGGCGTTTCAACGCCAGGTGCAACCGGGAGAAACCCGATTTTCTGGGGTGGTTTTCAAGATACAGGCAAATATGAATCCGGCTCACCGGGACCGCATTGCTTTTGTGAGAGTGTGCTCCGGAAGATTCGAGCGGGGCATGAATCTGCGCGTGGCGCGCAACGGAAAGGACCTACGCACAAACTCGGTCGTATCGTTTTTATCCCAGCGGCGCGAGTTGCTGGAGACCGCTTATCCCGGCGATATCATCGGGATTCCAAATCATGGAACGCTGCAACTTGGAGATACGCTCACGGAGGGTGAATGCCTTCAATTTACAGGCTTGCCTTTTTTCGCACCGGAAATTTTCCAGACGGTTGAAATCGCCGATCCCATGCGCAGCAAGCAGCTCAAGCTGGGGCTTGTCCAGTTGGGTGAAGAGGGCGCAATCCAGGTCTTCCGGCCTCACGCCGGTGGCTCCTTGTTGCTTGGGGCGATCGGTACGTTGCAGTTTGATGTGGTGGCGCACCGTCTTAAACATGAATACGGGGTAGAGGCTCGCCTGATGCCGGCAAAATACCAGCTGGCCCGATGGATCACCTCCAGGAATTCGCGTGAGCTGAAGCATTTTATCGAGGTCAATGCCCATCGCGTGGCGTACGACGCCGTCGATGCCCCGACGTTCCTGGCTTCATATGGTGCGGAGCTCAGCGTAGCCGAGGAGAACTGGGAAGCTATCCAGTTTCATAAAATGCGAGAGCACGCCGGGCTGGTCTTTGAAACTCATGCGAATGGTTAGCATGGGCAGGAGATGACGCCTCAGCTTTATCGCTGTTTTTGTTTATACTGATCGTTCAAATATCCCCAATGGCAGCATTATTCCCGCGATCCCTGCAAAAAGCATGAAGAGCAAGGACCGTCTATTGCTGCCGCCCCGGATTTATACGGATTTGGGGTTTTATATCGATCCGGGGTTTTTATATGGATTATGACAACTTCTATAAGTGACGAGACCCCTGCTCCGTCGGGGAAGGGTGCCTGGTCCGGCCGCTTCAGCGAACCGGTTTCCGAGCTGGTACAACGCTATACCGCTTCGGTTGGTTTTGACCACAGGCTTGCGGAGTACGATATCCAGGGCTCGCTCGCTCATGCGAGCATGCTTGCCGCCCAGGGAATCATAACCACGGAAGATTTTTTAGCCATTACACGGGGCTTGAGCCAGATCCGGGAAGAAATACGTAGCGGTGACTTTATCTGGCGAATCGAACTGGAAGACGTGCATCTCAATATTGAGAAGCGCCTTACCGCGCTGATTGGGGATGCCGGCAAACGTCTGCATACTGCACGCTCCCGAAACGATCAGGTAGCCACCGATATACGGCTGTATTTGCGACATTCCATTGACGGGATTATCAATCTTATCGTCGAAATGCAACGGGCGCTGCTGGATTTGGCCGAGAAGCATGCCGATACCTTGATGCCTGGTTTCACGCATCTCCAGGTCGCGCAGCCAGTTGTTTTCGGCCACCACCTCCTTGCCTATTTTGAAATGCTGAAACGGGATGCGGAGCGTTTCCTGGATTGCCGAAAACGCCTGAATAAACTTCCACTTGGCGCGGCTGCTTTGGCGGGAACGAGCTATCCCATCGATCGGATGATGGTAGCGGAACAACTGGGATTCGAAGGCCCATGCGAGAACTCGCTCGATGCGGTTTCCGACAGGGATTTCGCAATCGAATTCTGCGCTGCCGCGGCGCTCGTCATGACGCACCTGTCGCGGTTATCGGAAGAGCTGATTTTATGGATGAGCCCTCCGTTTAGCTTTATTGATCTGGCTGACCGTTTTTGTACCGGTTCGTCCATCATGCCTCAAAAGAAAAACCCCGATGTGCCCGAGTTGGTTCGAGGCAAAACGGGACGCATCAACGGACATCTGGTCGCACTGCTGACACTGATGAAAGCTCAGCCGCTCGCGTACAACAAGGATAATCAGGAAGACAAGGAGCCGCTCTTCGATACGGTGGGTACCCTTACCGATACGCTACGTATTTACGCCGACATGATGACGGGCATAAACGTTAACAAGGACGCGATGCGAGCAGCAGCCATGAAGGGTTATGCAACGGCGACCGATCTTGCCGATTACCTCGTCAGAAAAGGCACGCCCTTTCGCGAAGCGCACGAAGCGGTAGCCCAAGCCGTGCGCTTTGCGGCCGAAACCGGTCGCGACCTCAGCGCTCTCGCCTTGTTCGAGTTGCAGAAATTTTCTCGGTTGATCGACAACGACATCTTTTCCGTATTGACCCTGGAGGGATCGATCAACAGCCGCAACCACATCGGCGGCACCTCACCAGATCAAGTGCGTGCCGCAATTCGCCGTGGGAGAGACTGGATGAGCGGTCGACATCACCCCTAGTTTGCGTTCATGGTCTCCTGGACACCCATCGCTGCACAAATCTCCGGTTCGACGGGGTCTACGTTCACTATCGAAAAAGCCTCCCCCGTTGCGGGGGGTTGTATCAATCAGGCCTACAAGGTAGAGGGAAAAGTAGAAGGAGGGGGGCGCACGTTTTTTGTGAAGGTGAACGATCCGGGAAGTTTGGCGATGTTCGAAGCAGAAGCGGACGGTTTGGGGGAGTTATACAATTCGAATACCCTCCGTGTGCCTGCCCCTGTGTGCTGGGGTGCGGACAGTTCCGCGGCATGGCTTGTCCTGGAATATCTTG
>DASSHJ010000026.1:0-3563 GCA_035692965.1 Nitrosospira sp.
GTGCGTAGAGGCAGCGGAACTGGAGAAAAACTTCTGTTCGATCAAGAAGCCGGGCGCATAGGGTTAATGGCGCAGTCCGGTGGGCGGCGCGGCAAACGTTTTCTGCTCCAATGGTTGAGGGTCGAGCACCGCGACGGTCAACCCGTCATCTTTCAGATATTTCCTCGCAACGTGGCGCACTTGCTCGGCAGTGACCGCCTGGAGCTTTTTAAGCATCGTGTCGACGTCGCGATGGGAGAGCCCGATACTTTCGAGCTGTCCTATTTGCATCGCCTGGAAGAACATCGAGTCAAGCTGAAAAACGTGACCTGCCACGACCTGCGCCTTGACGCGGACAAGCTCCTCCTCGGTCACGCCTTCATGGATCAATTTCTCGATTTCCTTGCGCAGCCCGGCTTCAAGGTCTGCAGCCGTTTTACCTTCGCTTGGGGTGCCATCAAGATAAAACATGCCCGGACCACGGGAAGTGGAATCGTAACCTGCACCGGCTGAACTCGCGATGTGCTGTTCGCGTACCAGCGCCTTATTGAGACGGGCTGAACTATTGCCGTCCAGCACACCCGCCAGGATCTCGAGCGCGTAAGGTTCCCATTCAGTTGCCGGCTTGTTCAGAACCGGAGCGTGATAGCCCATGGCAATGTACGGCAGGCGGGCTGGCGCCTTGACAAGAATACGTTTGATCCCGACCTGGGGAGGCTCCGTTTGGGGCTTGCGCTTTTCGAGAGGCAATAGCGGCCGGCGCTTGATGGGGCCGTAATGCCGCTGGGCGAGCGCATACACTTCTTTCGGATCGACATCTCCCACCACCACCAGCACAGCATTGTTGGGCGCATACCACTGGTCATACCAGTCCTTTGCATCCCGGACGGTCATGTTCTCCAGGTCGTTCATCCAGCCAATTACAGGGTGGCGATAAGGATGAGATTGGTAGGACGTCGCCAGCATCTTTTCGTGCACAAGCGCGCGAGGCTGGTCATCGGTACGCAAACGCCGTTCTTCCATGACAACCCTTATTTCCTTGGCAAACTCTTCTTCCGACAGGACAAGGTTGCGCATCCGGTCCGACTCCAGTTCCATCGCCAGCGGCAGCTTCGATTTTTGCAACTGCTGAAAGTACGCGGTGTAGTCGCGGCTAGTAAAGGCGTTTTCGCGCCCGCCCGCCGCTGCTATACGCCTGGAGAATTCGCCGCCGGGAACCTTCTGCGTCCCTTTGAACATCATGTGCTCCAGCACATGAGCCACCCCGGTTGTCCCGTTCAGCTCATCGGTGCTCCCGGCCTTGTACCATATCTGGGAAATGACTACAGGTGAGCGGTGATCCTCTTTGACAACCAGCTTTAGACCGTTTGCCAAGGTAAATTCGTGCGCGCTGGCAAAGGCGGCACAGGGAGCCAGCAAAGTGACCAGCATCGCAAATCCCGAATGGACATAAAACCGGGCTGCGCGACGAAAAGGCGTGATTTTCATAACTAAAAACCGGGTGGGGAAATAAAATATTCGAATAAAATGAGCAGATAATACCGATGGGCTAAAATGAGTTCTTTTGCATCAAGTTAAGCATGAGTCTCACTTGAAGTTGACAGAGTAACAGAATGCCGAGTTTCTTCAAATCCGACAATAACTCTTCCGCCCCCGATCCAACAACCGAAAGTTGGGCCTCGAGGATGCGGGCGGGCCTGTCGCGCACGCGGAATAGCCTGGGCCGTCAAATCTCGGGGCTGTTTGGCGGCGGCAAGATCGATGAAGCGCTCTACGAGGAGCTGGAAAGCATCCTGCTGACTTCGGACGTTGGCATGGATGCGACTCTCTGGCTGCTTGAGGAGCTGCGCAGAAAAGTCAAGCGCGAAAATCTTTCAGATGCGAGCCAGCTCAAGGGTGCGTTGCAGCAAGTGCTTATCGCTCTTCTGGAACCCCTGGCCCAGCCAATGGAAACGGAAAACCATAAGCCTTTCGTCATCATGCTGGCCGGTGTTAACGGGGCAGGAAAGACCACAACCATTGGCAAGCTTGCACATTATTTTCAGTTGCAGGGGAAAACCGTGCTCCTCGGAGCGGGAGATACGTTTCGCGCGGCGGCGCGCGAGCAACTGCTCGCCTGGGGCGAACGAAATAATATTGCTGTTATCGCACGGGAAAGCACGGCCCAGCAAAAAGCGGACCCCGCGGCAGTCATATTCGATGCAGTCAATGCCGCGAAAGCGCGGAAAATCGATATCGTACTTGCAGACACTGCTGGCCGGCTCGCCACGCAACTCCACCTGATGGAAGAAATAAAAAAAGTGAAGCGTGTCATTGCAAAAGCCGAACCTGGAGCGCCCCACGAAACGCTACTGGTGCTTGATGCCAACACGGGTCAGAACGCGATAAGCCAGGTAAAGGCATTCGACGAGGCCCTCGGCCTCACCGGCCTCATTATCACCAAGCTGGACGGCACCGCCAAGGGTGGCGTTATTGCTGCCATCGCACGCCAACGCCATGGACAATCCATCCTGCCAATCCGCTTCATCGGAGTGGGGGAAGGACTCAATGACCTGAGGCCGTTCGTGGCTTCGGAATTTGTCGAGGCGCTCTTTGACTAGCGGCGATCATGGCTGGCGTCGGTTGGCGGCATTGAAATTTAATGATTAGCTTCAGTCAGGTTTACAAGCGATATCCCAACGGTTTTGAAGCGCTCAGGAATATCAGCTTCGAACTCGAGGCTGGCGAGATGGCCATCGTCACCGGCCATTCCGGCGCTGGAAAAACGACCTTGCTCAAGCTTATCGCAGCCATTGAACGTCCGACTTCCGGAAGCATCGTGGTGAACGGGCAGAATGTCGGCAAGCTCAGGCGTGGTGCGATTCCTTTTCTTCGCCGCAACCTCGGCCTGGTGTTCCAGGATCAGAAAATCCTGTTCGATCGAAATGTATTCAACAACGTGCTGCTTCCCTTGCAAATCAGCGGTTTCGGTTCAAAGGCGGCGGCGGCGCGGGTACGCGCGGCACTTGATAAGGTAGGGCTATTGAATAAGGAGAAGGCACGTCCTATCACGCTCTCTGGCGGAGAACAGAAGCGGCTCTGCATCGCGCGCGCTATCGTCAACCGTCCTTCCATACTCATCGCAGACGAACCAACGGCGAATCTCGACGCCGATTACTCGAAAGCCATCATGGATATGTTCAGGTCATTTCATCAGGTCGGTGTCACAGTGCTGATAGCGACCCATGATCCGGGGCTGCTTGGCGATGATATCCAGCAGCGCGTTTTTTCTCTACAACACGGGGAACTGCCCGCATGAAAGCGTGGGTTTC
Organism: Nitrosospira sp.; assembly: GCA_035692965.1. Classification (GTDB taxonomy): domain Bacteria; phylum Pseudomonadota; class Gammaproteobacteria; order Burkholderiales; family Nitrosomonadaceae; genus Nitrosospira. The sequence continues at coordinate 3,291 of DASSHJ010000026.1, forward strand.
CCATCATCTTCATGCTTTTGCCATGGCGTTCAAGCGGCTCGGTACAGCGCCGCTGGGAAGCCTCCTCAGCATTGGCGTAATGGGAATCGCTTTCAGCCTCCCCGCCGGGATTTATGTCATGCTTGAAAATCTTCAGGGGTTTTCCGGTGAATTTTCTGCGGCTCCCCAGCTGAGCCTTTTTCTTAAACCCGAGGCGAGCGCGAAGGATGTAGCGGAAATCGAGTCAAGCCTGAAACAGAATCCGGGAGTCGCCGGTTTCCGGTTTGTTCCCAG
>DASSHJ010000027.1:0-11657 GCA_035692965.1 Nitrosospira sp.
GCGGCTGAAGGCATGGTGGGCGCGTATATCTCGCCTGACCGCAAGCATGGCGCGCTAGTTGAGGTCAACTGCGAAACCGATTTCGTCGCACGGAATGAAGACTTCATCAACTTTGTGCGCAGCGTGGCGCAGCTATTGACAACAGAAAATCTCGCCGATCAGGAAGCGCTCTCGGTTGCTCCTCTCCCTGGCGGCGAAAAGGTGGAAGATTTCCGAAAAGCGCTGGTGATGAAGTTGGGTGAAAATATCAGCATTCGGCGCTTCGTACGCTATGACACCGAGGGGCAGCTTGCCTCATATCTGCACGGTGCAAAGATCGGAGTGATGGTTGATTACAACGGAGGTGACGAAGCTCTCGGCAAGGACCTTGCGATGCAGATTGCGGCTAGCAAGCCAATTTGTGTCTCAGGGGACCAGGTGTCGCCCGAGTTGCTGGCGCGAGAGCGCGCGATCTACGGCGCTCAGGCCGCCGAAAGCGGAAAGCCCGCCGATATCGTGGCGAGAATGGTGGATGGCCGGATCGCCAAGTATCTGGCGGAAGTAACTCTCCTCGGTCAGCCCTTTGTCAAAAATCCTGATCAGACGGTGGAAAAATTGCTGGCGTCGAAGTCAGCGAAAGTGAACGGCTTCACGATATACGTGGTAGGTGAGGGCATCGAAAGGAAATCAGATGATTTTGCCGCCGAGGTGATGGCTCAGGTCAATCAGGCTAAAGAAGACAAAGCCCAGCCGAAATAGCTCCATGACGACTGCGGCCTATAGGCGAATCCTGCTGAAGCTCTCGGGTGAAGCGCTCATGGGCGATGACAGCTATGGCATCAACCGCGGGGTGATTGAACGGATCGTCAGTGAAATTGCCGAGGTAACTGCCCTGGGCGTTCAGGTAGCTGTTGTTATCGGGGGAGGAAACATTTTTCGGGGAATGTCCTCCGCTCAAGACGGGATGGACCGGGCGACTGCCGATTACATGGGTATGCTGGCTACGGTAATGAATGCGCTGGCGCTACAGGATGCAATGCGCCGGGGAGGGCTGACAAGCAGGGTGCAATCAGCGCTTCGCATTGATCAGGTGGTGGAACCTTATATCCGCGGGAAAGCCATACGCTATCTGGAATCGGGCAAGGTGGTAATTTTTGCGGCGGGCACAGGGAATCCTTTCTTTACTACTGATACGGCGGCTGCGCTTCGAGGCATGGAGATGAATGTCGATATCGTGCTCAAGGCTACCAAAGTCGACGGGGTATACGACTCCGATCCTCAGTTAAATTTCGGCGCCGTGCGATACCGTACGTTATCGTTTGACACAGCTATTTCACAGAATCTCAAGGTGATGGATGCAACTGCGCTCACGTTATGCCGGGATCAGAAGCTCCCACTCAACGTCTTCAGCATCTTCAGGCCCGGCGCGCTGAAGCGGGTCGTAATGGGTGAAGACGAAGGGACGCTGGTAGAGGTTTAGCACAGCCCTCCCGAATGGGGATGGCCGATATCGTTCCTTTAAATTCCCTTAATCACGGTTTTATACTTTCGTTCACTGAACTATCATGATCCCGGATATAAAAAAGTCAGCCGAACAAAAAATGCAGAAAAGCCTCGAGGCTCTGAAGCTGGATCTGGGCAAGGTTCGCACGGGGCGGGCACACACGGGGCTGCTCGATCATATTACAGTCGACTACTACGGCACGCCTACCGCTATCAACCAGGTTGCCAATGTCAGCCTTGCTGATGCACGTACGATCACTGTTGCTCCCTGGGAAAAGAAAATGCTGGGTGCCATCGAAAAGGCCATTCGCAATTCTGATCTTGGATTGAACCCCATGACCGTTGGAGAACTTGTCCGCGTGCCAATGCCGGCCCTGACAGAGGAACGGCGGCGTGACCTCACCCGTATCGTCAAGCACGAGGCGGAAACTGCGAGGGTGGCAATGAGAAATATTCGACGCGACGCGAACGCAAACCTGAAGGAACGGCTCAAGGACAAGAAAATTGCCGAGGATGAGGAGCGCCGTGGGCAGGATGAAATCCAGAAGCTGACAGATCGTTACATTGCGGAGATCGAGAAGATATTGCAGACCAAAGAGGCCGAACTGATGGCAGTCTGAACGCGACTTCGCCGTGAAGCCCCAAATCTAATCTGGATTCTTCTGTCATTAAACCCACGAGCGCCTTGATTCGTTTCCGGGAGCGCTCGATGTTCTCAACTATGCGTACTCACTGTGAGTGCTCAACTGTGGAAATGCCTCCCCATATCAGTTCAACCCGCGAAATACCTGAAACAAGCATCATTCCCCGGCACATCGCCATTATCATGGATGGTAACGGGCGATGGGCAAAAAAGCGGTTCCTGCCGAGAGTGGCTGGGCATAAAAAGGGAGTTGAAACGGTCCGTACCGCGATCAGGGCCTGCGTCGATCGTGGAGTCGAATACCTCACCCTGTTTGCTTTCAGTAGTGAAAATTGGCGAAGACCTTCAGACGAAGTTGCGTTCCTGATGCAGCTCTTCATGCACGTGCTGGAGCAGGAGGTCAGCAAGCTGCATGAGAATGGAATCCGCTTTAAGGTTATCGGGGATCTGTCGAAATTTGAACCGAGGATCGTCGATTTTATTCGAAACGGGGAAGCGCTTACCGCGCAAAACACGAAGTTCACGCTGACGATCGCCGCGAATTATGGTGGCCGCTGGGACATGTTGCAGGCGGTTCGTCGAATGCTTGAGCAACGCCCCGAATTGGCAAACTGTTTTGACGAGCAGGATCTGGCTCCCCATTTTGCCTTGAATTATGCGCCCGAACCCGATCTCTTCATTCGAACCGGCGGGGAAAAGCGTATCAGCAATTTTCTGTTATGGCAGCTCGCCTACACGGAGCTTTACTTCACAGACACTCTTTGGCCCGATTTTGATGCGCATGCATTAGACCTTGCCATTCAATCCTATCAGCAGCGCGAGCGCCGGTTTGGCCGAACCAGCGAGCAACTTCAGAAAACACCGTCCATTCACGGGGGAAGAGAAGTTGCGATCAAGAGAACAGCTTAACCCTCGCCCTTCTTTAATATCCCCTGGTTTCTTGTCCGGCTGTAGCAGGCATGGTTAGGACCAGGATTATTACCGCCGTTATCATGCTATGCCTGTTCCTGGCCGCAGTGTTTTACCTGCGTGCTGTTTTCTGGATGGTATTGCTGCTGGCGCTGACCGTTACAGGATCATGGGAATGGAGCAGGCTTGCGCAGTTTTCCGCACGGCACTCCATTATTTACCTGCTGCTCACGGCCCTGCTGGGCGGAGAACTGCTGTACTTGCTGGACAGGGCAGTGAATGCCGACGCATTCAGCCACTCATTTTTGAGCTTTTATCTCGCATCGCTCGTCTTCTGGGGACTCATCGTCCCTTATCTGCTCAAGTCGAGATACGCGATCAGGAGTCGCCTGCTACTGGCCCTCACCGGCTGGCTGGTGCTACTGCCAACCAGTTTTGCCCTATACCAGTTGCGGGCGATCGACCCCATCGTACTGCTGGGATTCATGGCGACGGTCTGGGTGTCGGACACTGCCGCTTATTTCGCCGGACGTGCTTTCGGCAAGCACAAGCTCGCGCCGAATATCAGCCCGGGAAAGACCTGGGAGGGGGTTGCTGGGGCATTGGCGGCGGTTTTTATTTATGCGTTGCTATGGAGGCATCTCGCAGGGGAGGAGGCACAGCCGAAGTTTCTCATCCCGGTGTTGCTGGTTATTGCCGTACTCGGCATTATCGGCGACCTGTTCGAGTCTCTCATGAAGCGGCACGCCGGACTGAAGGACAGCGGCAATATTTTGCCGGGTCACGGTGGTATACTTGACCGCATCGATGCACTGACGTCAACCCTGCCCGTGGCTGCCCTCTCAATTTTATTTCTCCGCCCTGAATTATGATCTCCCGCCGTCATCTTACTATTCTTGGCTCTACCGGAAGCATTGGCGCCAATACGTTGGACGTGGTCGCGCGTCATCCGGACCGGTTTGCGGTTGTTGCGCTTGCTGCGAACAAAAGCGCAAAAAAAGTGCTGGAACAATGCCGCTACTTCAATCCGAGCTACGCCGTGCTTCTGGATCAGGCAAGCGCGGAATGGCTCGCCGCAGAGATTGCGGCGGCAGGACTTGATACCGAAGTCCTTTGGGGAGTCGAGTCGCTGGAGAAGGTCTCATCACTGCCGGAAGTTGACGTAGTCATGGCGGCGATTGTGGGTGCTGCCGGAATTCGTCCCACGTTTGCGGCTGCCCGTGCAGGTAAACACGTGTTGCTGGCGAACAAGGAAACCATGGTGATGGCCGGACGAATCTTCATGGACGTGGTCAAGGAAAACTCGGCCACCCTGTTACCTGTCGACAGCGAGCACAATGCAATCTTTCAGTCACTACCTCATCATTTCAAGGGCGATTTGCAAAGGGTGGGAGTTCGCCGAATCCTTCTGACGGCATCCGGAGGACCATTCCGCCAGGCGCCTCTGGCAACTCTGGAGCACGTGACCCCAGCGCAAGCCTGTGCCCATCCGAATTGGGTAATGGGTCAAAAAATTTCGGTTGACTCTGCCACCATGATGAACAAGGGGCTCGAGGTCATCGAGGCGAGGTGGCTATTCGAAGCGGAGCCTGAGCAGATCGAGGTGGTCATCCATCCCCAAAGTATTATTCATTCCATGGTCGAATATGTGGATGGTTCGGTACTGGCGCAACTTGGCAACCCGGACATGCGCACGCCTATCGCCCATGCCCTGGCTTTCCCCGAACGGATCGAAACGGGGGTAATACCCCTGGATATGTTCAAAGTGGGGCGGCTTGATTTTGAGGAGCCGGATTTCAAGCGCTTCCCTTGCCTCAGGCTCGCATACCAGGCCTTGGCAACCGGGGGAAGCGCGCCTGCAATACTGAATGCCGCGAACGAAGTCGCAGTGGAATCCTTCCTCAATGGCCACATGCCTTTTACGTCCATTCCTCTCATGATCGAAGAGGTCATGCAGAACATTGGACCTGGAGATATTACGACTCTGAATGATGTGCTGGTTGCCGATAGAGCAGCACGTGAAGCAGCCTATGAATGGCTTGCGTGCCTGGCGTAAAGCGTTGCAACCAAAGGTTCTGGCAAGCGTCAGTTTGGGAAAGATTTCACGACCGATATTTCTATGGTTGGGGGCTTCGCGGCAACGTACGCGAGGCGCGAACTCGCCATAACCCAAAATTCAAGTATGAATACCTTGTGCGGGTTGCCAGCATGTTCACCTGTATCTCCGGTACATCCATCTCTTTCACCGTTCGCCTGACCGTCCGCACCTTCCTTCGCGAACACAACGACAATCCCGGCTTGAGCGATAACTCCCAAGCGCGTCTCACGTTTTAAGGCCTTTTAGCGCAGCCCTCCATGGCCACCACATTCCTTTTTACCCTGGCCGCATTTATCGTTGCCCTCGGGTTGCTGATCCTGTTTCACGAGTTCGGTCATTACCTGGTTGCTCGCTGGAGCGGAGTAAAGGTGCTTCGTTTTTCGATCGGTTTCGGCAAGCCCTTATATACAAGGCGAATCGGAGACGACCAGACGGAATGGGTCATATCTGCAGTTCCTCTCGGCGGATATGTAAAGATGCTGGATGAGCATGAAGGCCACGTGGAGCCCCAGGATCTGCCGCGTGCATTTAACCGCAAGCCCGTCGCTTACCGGTTCGCGATTGTCGCAGCTGGGCCTCTTGCCAATTTCCTGCTGGCAATTCTTCTTTATTGGGCGCTGTTCATACTGGGTGTCACCGCTCTGAAGCCGGTTCTGGGGCCGGTGCAGCCGTCCACTCCCGCAGCATCTGCGGGTTTTCACGCGGGCGAAACCATTCGGACTGTTGATGCTGAACCAGTCTCGGCATGGCAGGATGTTCGCTGGCTGCTGCTCTCCAAGGTTGCGGGCACATCTTCCTCCGTCACTGTCGAAACTCAGGATGCGGACGGCAGACGCGCCGCACGAAGCCTGGATCTGAGTCAGCTGACCGCCGATGACCTCGAAGGCGATTTCCTGAAGAAGGTGGGCCTGGTTCCTTACCAGCCTGCGATAAAGCCCATCATAGCAAGCGTGTCCTCCGGTAGCCCCGGCGAACGCGCCGGGTTGCAGCCCGGTGACGAAATTGTTGCAGTGGATGGCAAAAAGGTCACTTTTTGGGAGGACCTGGTGCAAGACATCCGTGAAAGCCCTGGTCGGGCATTGTCGCTGGAGATCCTGCGTAATAACAGAACGGTTGACCTGGACGTTGTACCCGATACCGTGAGTGAAGGCGGCAAAAAAACAGGAAAACTTGGAATTGCTCCAAAGGTTGATCACGCCGAACTGGAAAAACTGTTGACTGAGGTCAAGTATTCGCCGGGTGAAGCTATCGTGAAGGCGGTGAGCAAGACCTGGGAGATGTCGCTGTTCACGTTGCGAATGATAGGCAAGATGGTGGCCGGGGAAATGTCGTGGAAGAATGTCAGCGGCCCCATCACGATTGCAGACTATGCGGGCAAGTCCGCACAGATGGGAATTACGTCATACCTGGGGTTTCTTGCGGTTATCAGCATCAGTCTTGGCGTACTGAACTTGTTGCCCATTCCCGTACTGGACGGAGGGCATTTAATGTATTATGTGCTCGAAATGATCAAAGGCAGGCCTCTTTCTGCCAGAGCCATGCAAGTCGGCCAGCAGGTCGGGATGGCGCTCTTGTTTGCCCTGATGATTTTTGCAATATATAACGATATCAGTCGGCTTATCCCAACTTGAGTATGAAAGTCAGGACGCTTGTTGCGCTCGTTTCTGCCTTTTGCGCCTCAATTTCATGGGCCCGTGAACCTTTTGTAGTCAAGGACATTCGGGTCGAGGGGATACAACGTACCGAAGCAGGCACTGTTTTCAGCTACCTTCCCGTGAAGGTTGGGGATACGCTCGATGACGAAAAGGCGGCGGCTGCAATCAAGGCGCTTTATGCAACCGGCTTCTTCAAGGACGTGCGGCTCGAGTCTGAAAACGGCGTGCTGCTCGTGGTGGTTGAAGAGCGTCCGGCTATCGCCCAGATCACCGTTGTGGGATCGAAGGAATTCGAAAAGGACAAGCTGAAAGAAGGTTTGAAGCAGGCCGGCCTGGCCGAATCCAGGATTTTTGACCGCTCAATGCTCGAAAAGGCCGAGCAGGAACTGAAGCATCAGTATATCACCCGAGGCAAGTACGGCGTAAAGATCACGACGACCACCACTCCACTCGAACGCAATCGTGTTGCGATCAATTTCCATATCGACGAGGGTAAAACCGCGAAGATACGCGGGATAAATATCATCGGGAATAAATCCTTCAAGGAGCGTGACCTGCTGAGCGCTTTTGCGCTGAGGACGCCGGGTCTGTTGACCTGGTTTACGAAGGAGGATCAGTATTCCAAGCAGAAGCTGTCCGGTGACCTGGAGGCTTTGAGGTCTTACTATCTCAACCGCGGGTACCTCGAGTTCAGCATCGAGTCTACCCAGGTGTCGATCACCCCCGATATGCAGGATATTTACATTACGGTAAATATCACGGAGGGTCCAAAATATTCCGTTTCCGAAATCAAGCTTGCCGGCGAGATGCTTGTCCCGGAAGCCGACTTGCGCAAGCTCATCAAAATGAAGGTTGGCGACGTGTTCTCGCGCGAGCACCTGACCGAGTCTGTCAAGCTCATCACGGACAGGCTGGGTGATGATGGCTATGCATTTGCCAACGTGAACGCATCCCCCCAGCTCGACAAGGATAAGCAACAGGTCGCATTTACCTTTTTTATTGATCCTGGGCGCAGGGTTTACGTCAGGCGCATCAATATCACGGGCAACAGCCGTACTCGAGACGAAGTGATACGCCGCGAATTGCGCCAGTTTGAAAGCTCGTGGTATTCGACAAGCAAGATCAATCGCTCGAAGCAACGGGTCGACAGACTGAATTATTTCAATGCCGTGAGTATCGAAACCCCTGCGGTTCCCGGCACGACCGATCAGATTGATGTAAACGTGGAGGTCAAGGAAAAGCCGACTGGCGCGGTCATGTTCGGAGCGGGCTATTCGAACATGGAAGGGCTGATACTGAGCGGGTCCATTGCCCAGGACAATATATTCGGGACGGGCAAGTTCGTTAACCTAATGGTGAACACGGGGAGCGTGAACAAGACTTATTCCCTCTCCTATACCGATCCTTACTTCACCAAGGATGGCGTAACGGCGGGGTTGGATCTCTACAAGAGGACCTTGAATACAAGCACCCTCGTTGCTGTGAACAGCTTCAACACCGATACGACTGGGGCGGGCTTGCGCTTTGGCATACCCATCAACGAGAATGACAGCATCATGGCTGGCCTCGGGGTGGAAAATGTCATCATTCACCTGGGGGACAACAGTCCGCAGCGTAACATCGATTTCGTCCAGAGATTCGGGAAAAGCACGCTCAATATACCGCTGACCCTTAACTGGCGGCGTGATGGCCGTGACAGCGCCATATGGACGACTTCGGGGACCACTCAGCGCGTCGCTCTCGAGTCTGGTTTGCCGGGAGGTGACCTGACGTACTACAAGGTAAGCTATGACCTGAGGTGGTATTATCCTCTGACAGAAACGTTCACGCTGATGCTAAACGGTGAACTTGGATACGGGGCCGGATATAATGGTAAAGAACTCCCCTTTTTCAAGAATTTCTTTGCCGGCGGCAACACATCGGTGCGCGGCTACAATATCAGCTCCCTGGGCCCCAGGGACGTCAATAACCGCACGCTGGGCGGTAATAGGCGTGCAGTCGGGAACGCAGAAATACTGTTTCCCATGCCAGGCATGAGAAACGACCGGTCTGTTCGCCTGAGCGCCTTTTTCGATGCTGGATCGGTATGGGGCCCGGATGGCGTCGTACCTCGGCAGGAGGGACTGCGTTATTCCGCAGGTATTGCAGTTCAGTGGATTTCACCCATGGGGCCGCTTAAAATCAGTATTGCGCAACCTCTGAACAGTCAGCCAGGCGATAATATTCAACGCTTTCAATTTCAGTTCGGGCAACAGTTCTAGTTCTCATTGGAACATCGCCTACCCAGCCCAATACACGCTTGTTCACAAGTACTTATGAATAATCCGGAGATAAAGTGGGAGCAGCCTGTTCGGGTGCCGTTATTCAAGACGGGACTCGTTGTCTTCGCATTCATCTGGGGGGCGGGTGCCGCGACAGCGGATGAGATCAAGATCGGCGTGGTGGATACTGAAAGAATCCTGGCTGAGTCCGCTCCGGCGGTGAGGGCGCTCAAGAAAATAGAAAAGGAATTCTTGCCCCGCGACCAGGAACTTGGAAAGATGGCCTCCCAGGCCAAGGCGCTTCAGGAAACCCTTGAAAAAGACGGAAAAACCATGCCGGAAGCGGACCGGCGAAGCAAGGAACGCGAGCTTGCCAACCTCAACCGGGAGTACCAACGGGCTCAACGGCAGATGCGGGAAGATCTTAGCCTGCGTCAGAACGATGAAGTCGCGGCGTTGCAATTGACGGCTACCAAGGCAATCCAGGTTATTGCCGAAACCGAAAAGTACGATCTGATACTACCCTTGCGCGACCTTGTCTATCGCAGTCAACGCGTCGATATTACCGAAAAGGTCCTCAAGGCTCTGGCTGACAAATAATTTTTTACTCAAGCAACCCCAAGGTCTCCCAAAGTCCCTATTTTTTCCATTCACATCGTCCAATTTCGATTTCAATCTGTTACCTCATGCTCGACGCCAAAAACTCCGGCCACGTGCTCATGGACATCCATGAAATACTCAGATACCTGCCCCACCGCTATCCATTCCTGCTGGTGGATCGGGTGTTGAGTTGTGAGCCAGGAAAAGATATCGCTGCTCTGAAAAATGTAACAATGAACGAGCCATTCTTTAACGGGCATTTTCCAGGTTATCCCGTGATGCCCGGGGTTTTGATCATCGAAGCCCTGGCGCAGGCTGCCGGCATACTCACCCTCAGGAGCACCAGCGTCAAACCGAATGAGGATTCGCTTTTTTACTTCGTTGGCATCGACGCGGCGCGCTTCAAGAAGCCTGTCCAGCCTGGAGACCAGTTGATCCTCAAGGCAACGATATTACGGGAACGAATCGGCATATGGAAATATTCGGCTCGAGCGGAAGTGGATGGGCGTGTTGCAGCCGAGGCAGAATTGATGTGCACTGTCCGGAATAAACAGTAGCCAGTGTCCGTGTATTGATTACGGCGGCGGAGAAAGCATCTGTGCCAGCCGCAATCATATATCGCCGTGCGGGTGAACGGAGAAGGGCACGCCGGGTAAAACTGCTTTTGAAGCAGGACAATAAAGGGGAGTACAAGAGTGGGCGCCGATGACTTCATCAGGGTCTGCGGTGTTGATGAATCTGGCCGCGGTCCACTGGCGGGACCCGTATTTGCCGCCTGTGTCGTACTCAATCCTGCACGTCCAATCGAAGGGTTGGCAGATTCAAAAACGCTTTCCGAACAGGCGCGCGACAGGCTGACTGTCCTCATCAAGGAGAATTCCCTCGCATGGGCCATAAGCTCTGCATCAGTCGGGGAAATTGATCGCCTGAACATTCTTCAGGCGAGCCTCCTCGCCATGCGGCGCGCGGTAAAATCGCTTTCACTCGTGCCCGGGAGGGTTCTTGTTGATGGGAATCACCGACCGCGCCTCAGTTATCCGGTAACTGCAATCGTGAGGGGAGACAGTCTGGTACCGGAAATTTCGGCAGCTTCAATTATTGCGAAGACAGCCCGTGATGCGGAAATGGTGGCACTGCACCGGCGCTTTCCGCATTACGGCTTTGACCGGCATAAGGGGTATTCAACAGAGCAGCACATTGAAGCGTTGCGGATTCATGGTGCCTCGGTCGTGCATCGGCGTAGTTTCGCTCCTGTAAGAGAATTGATAAGCGGCGCCTGGAAGCATGAGAACAAGGAAGCGAGATAGCTGGCGCTCCGCGTCACCGAAATAAAGCTCACTACCTGTACTTTCGCCTATTATTCAATTGTATTGCTTGCTTAAAACCTGACTGAGGTTAACTATGCGTATTGAAAAAGACACCGTGGTATCGCTGGATTACAAGCTCTACGATATGATGGGAAAGGTGGTGGAAGAGTCCGGCGAGCCCGTGAGCTATCTCCATGGAGGCTATGACGCCATATTTCCTGCCGTGGAAGAGCAACTGAACGACAAGGAAGTGGGTTACAGTTGCTCGGTTCTGATGGAGCCGGAAGACTCTTTTGGCGAATACGACAGCGAGCTCGTGCGGGTGGAATCGCGCGAACTGTTTCCGGACAATATTGCCGTTGGCATGCAGTTCGAGGGAACGCAGGAAGGCTCGGACGATACACTCATCTATACCGTAACGGACATCGCTGAGGATAAGGTCGTGGTGGATGGTAATCATCCGCTGGCTGGCGTCGGGCTGCGCTTTGATTGCACTGTCACTGCTGTGCGGCCAGCGACGCCGGATGAGGTTTCTCATGGTCATGCCCATGGGCCCGACGGACATGGACACGACCACTAAAAACTAACCGCCTGCCTTCGCGCAGTCGGCGTAACCTGTTATTGTTCGACTGTTTTTTTGAGCGCATAAAGTTCTTCAAGCGCTTGACGTGCACTCAGTTCATCGATATCCAGCGCGCGCAA
>DASSHJ010000028.1:0-5192 GCA_035692965.1 Nitrosospira sp.
CGATCACGAGCAACCTCAGCTTTCCGCTGCGTGAACCGTATCGCTTCTCCGGCGCCTCCACCTGCAGGATCTCGGCTCGGACGGGGTTGCCGGAAAACAACGTATGCTGGTCTTTCATTTTCGCGACTGGAAAACCCAGCAACACCCTGTCGGCCAGCTTCGTCAATATCCGATTTACGAGGCCTGGAATGGAATTCTGCTCATGTATCAGCAGTGGCTTGTCCAACAATGAAGCCATCAATCCGCCGGGAAACGATGGGTAACCGCCCATTCCCAGCACAACATCCGGGCGAACCCGGAGCATGACCTTCGCGCTCTGCCATAAAGCCAGCGAAAGCCGGAGAGGGAGCATGGCCCATGCCCCAGCCCCTTTCCGCCGGAAGCCCGAAAAGCGGATGGTCTCGATCTCGAATCCTTGCTGAGGTGCAAGCAACGTTTCCATGCCTCCCTCGGTCCCGAGCCAGACAACGTGCCAGCCTGCCTTCTTCATGTATTCCGCGACGGCGAGCCCAGGAAACACATGACCGCCCGTCCCCCCCGCCATGATGAGAATCGTACGGATCAAGTCCGCTGCGCCCTTTGACGAGGGCGACCCTTTGTTTTCGCTATACGGCATAACCTTTGATCGCCTGCCGGTTTTCCCAATCGACGCGTAACAACAAGGCCAGCGAAAGGCAACTGGCGACAATACTGCTGCCACCGAAACTCATCAGCGGAAGCGTCAATCCTTTTGTGGGCAGAATGCCCATGTTTACGCCCATGTTTATGAATGCCTGTACCCCGAGCCATACGCCGATCCCCTGCGCGAGCAACGCCGCGAAGAAACTTTCACGTCTCGCGGCCTGGCGTCCGATCCCGAAAGCGCGAAACACCAGGCATGCAAACAGTATGACCGTCGTCGCGACACCGGCGAAGCCAAGCTCCTCCGCAATGACTGCCAGCAGAAAATCGGTGTGCGCTTCCGGCAGATAAAAGAGTTTCTCCACGCTACCGCCCAACCCCACCCCGAACCATTCGCCACGTCCAAAAGCAATCAGCGCGTGGCTCAGTTGATATCCTTTCCCATACGGGTCATCCCATGGGTTCATGAATCCAAAGAAGCGTTGCAGGCGATAAGGCTCAGCCCAGATGAGCGCGAGAAAACCGGTCACCACAAAGCCGATCAGCCCTGTGAATAGCTTGAGATTTATTCCACCCAGAAACAGGATCGACATCACGATCGCTGTAATCACGACAAACGACCCGAAGTCCGGCTCGAGCAGGAGCAGCAAACCTACTGTGAGCATGACCATCAGCATGGGCAGGAAGCCCTTGCGAAAATCATCGAGATAAACCGCCTTGCGAACCGTATAGCTGGAAACGTAAATCACCATGAACAATTTCATGAACTCGGAGGGCTGGAAATTGACTACCAGGAGCGATATCCAGCGCTGACTGCCATTGACTTCGCGCCCGATGCCAGGGATCAATACCAGCACCAGTAACACGAGACCGAGCAGGAAAAGGTGAAAGGAATATTTCTGCCATACCCGCGTAGGCACCTGAAATGCAATCACGCCCGCTAGCAGCCCAACGGCAACATATCCACCATGACGCACGAGAAAATGAGCAGGAAAGCCGTCCACCCCCCGTCCCGCCTCGGCAGTGGAAATGGAAGCGGAATAAACCATCACCAACCCGAGACTCAGCAGGAATATTGCGGACCAGATCAACGCATGATCGAAATCGGGGAGATTTCGGGATTTACCGATGTCCTGCTGATAAATCATTGGGCTTCAGATACCGGAACAACGGCACTGTTTTCTGTCTGAAGACGATTTACTGCCGCGACGAATGACTGGGCGCGATGAACGTAGTTTTTGAACATGTCGAAGCTCGCGCATGCCGGCGACAACAATATCGCATCACCTTCATTGGCAAGCAAAAAGCTGCTACGTACGGCTTCTTCCATCGTTTCCGCGAAATGCAGGGGCTTCTCGCAATGGCGCAGTACCTCGGAGATCCTGCCTGCGTCGCGACCGATCAGCACGACGGCGCGCGCGTGCTCAGCGACGGGTCTCACGAGGGGAGAGAAATCCTGGCCCTTGCCATCGCCACCCGCAATCAGCACGACTGTTTCTGCCGCCCCGTTCAGCGCCGCAACCGTTGCCCCTACATTGGTGCCTTTTGAATCGTCGTAGAAGCAGACGCCTCCAAACGACGCCACGCGCTCCATCCGGTGCGGCAGGCCCTTGAATTCACGCAGAGCTTGCAATAAGGGCTCAAATGGCAATGCCAGGGCGCGGCATAGCGCCAGGGCAGCGAGCGCATTCGCCACGTTGTGCAAACCACCCACCAGAAGCTCGCTCGCTTCCATCAGCCGCAGGTCTCCGTGCATCAACCAGACGCGCTTGCCATCACGCGACAAACCAAAATCGTCCGCCCCGGCCGGCAGATCCAAACCGAACGTCATTCGCTTCCGGCCCGGCAATGCCATTGCGCGCACCAGCATGTCGTCGCGATTGATGACTTGCACCCCGCCGCTCGTGCGCATGCCGGGATCTGCGTCCCCTTGGAATATTCGGGCTTTGGCGCGGGCATAATCCTGCATTCCCGCATAACGGTCGAAATGATCCTCGCTTAAATTGAGCACCGCTGCCGCGTCAGGGCAAAGATTATGCGTGGTTTCCAGCTGGAAGCTGGAAAGCTCCAGAACCCACGCCTGGGGCAATTTCCCGGAGTCCAGCCGTTCCATGAGCACATCCAGCACGGCTGGGCCGATATTGCCTGCTACCTCCGCGTCCCATCCGGCATTCTTCAACATTGATCCCACCATGGCGGTCACCGTCGTTTTTCCATTTGACCCTGTGATCGCCACTATTTTTGGCTTTGAAAAAGGAAGTTCTTCGATCGCCAAGGCGAAAAGTTCCACGTCACCCATAAAGGGTATGCCCCTGCTGGCCGCGTTCCGAACGGCAGGTTCCGACACCGCCACTCCCGGGCTGATCGTGATCAGCCCAATATTTACAAAGGCCTCGGCTGCAAATCCTCCGGTGTATATCGAATCGGCAGGGAGGATTTTTCCTATTGCATCCAGGCAGGGTGGAGCGGTGCGGCTATCAACCGCGCGCACGTGGGCTCCCGCGCGCAAAAGCCACCTGATCATGGAAAGCCCGGTCTCCCCCATTCCAAGCACCAGCACGTTTGTCCCGCAAAGGTTCATGACCAGGGCTACCTCAGCTTCAACGTCGACAGGCCGAACAGTACCAGCATCATGGTGATGATCCAGAATCGAACCACCACCTGATTTTCCTTCCAGCCCTTCAACTCGAAATGGTGATGCAGGGGCGCCATGCGAAATACGCGCTTTCCGATCAGCTTGAAGGAAGCGACCTGCAACATCACGGACAAGGTCTCCACGACAAATACCCCTCCCATGATGAACAGCACGATTTCCTGGCGAACAATCACCGTAACGACACCGAGCGCAGCGCCGAGCCCAAGCGCGCCAACGTCGCCCATGAAAACTTCTGCCGGATAGGCGTTGAACCAGAGAAAGGCCAGGCCCGCGCCCGCCAGCGCGCCGCAGAAAACCGCGAGTTCTGCTGCCTGGGGAATGTGAGGAATGCCGAGATACTTCGAAAACACGGCGTGGCCCGCCACATAGGCAAAAATGGCCAGCGCGCTGCTGATCATCACTGTCGGCATGATCGCCAGCCCATCGAGGCCATCGGTGAGATTCACCGCATTGCTCGTCCCGACAATCACGAAATAAGCCAGCGCCACGAACCCGGCCAAACCCAGCGGAATGGCCACCTGCTTGAAAAATGGAACGATCATGGTTGTTTGTGCGGGTAGTTCCGCCGACAAGCCCAGATATAGCGCAACCGAGATCGCGATAACAGATTGCCAGAGCAGCTTGGCGCGCGCCGAGAGCCCTTTGGGATTGCGATACACGACCTTGCGGTAATCATCGACCCAGCCGACAATGCCGAATCCGAGGGTAGTCACAAGCGCAACCCATATATAACGGTTACTCAGATCCGCCCACAACAGGGTGGTGATCGCCATGGAGACCAGTATGAGTGCGCCGCCCATCGTAGGCGTTCCCGCTTTCACCAGGTGCGTCTGCGGTCCGTCGTCGCGCACCGACTGGCCTATCTTGTATGCAGTCAGCTTGCGAATCATCGCGGGACCGACTATAAAAGAGATCATGAGGGCTGTCAGCGCCGCCAGTACCGTGCGTAAAGTAATGTAATGGAATACGTTGAATACTCGTATGTCCTTTGCAAGCCATTGGGCGAGCTCTAGCAGCATGGGCGTCCCGAAGATGAGACTCTGTATTTCATGAGGTCACAATTCGATGCTCTTGACAAGCCGCTCCATCTTCATGAAACGCGATCCCTTTACCAGCAGGGTTACGTCAGGCGCAAGCAGCTCCAACACATCTGGAATCAACTCCTCCATTGTCTCGTAGTGGCGGGCGCCGGGTCCGAAAGAAGCCGCGCTGTGGCGGCTCAATTCTCCAAGGGCGAACAGCTTGTCGATTCCGGCCTCCCGGCTCTCTGTTCCGATACGCTCGTGGAGATCGGCTGCAGAATCGCCCAGCTCGCCCATGTCACCCAAAACCAGAACCGTCGTTCCCCCAGCGCTCGCCAG
Organism: Nitrosospira sp.; assembly: GCA_035692965.1. GTDB lineage: Bacteria > Pseudomonadota > Gammaproteobacteria > Burkholderiales > Nitrosomonadaceae > Nitrosospira. Next base: position 4,639 of record DASSHJ010000028.1, read on the forward strand.
CACGTCAATCGCCACGCGGACGGATTCCGGGTTGGCGTTGTACGTGTCATCGATCAAGGTGGCGCCATGCAGCCCGTATTTTTTCTGCATCCGGCCATTCACGCCGCCAAATTGGTTCAAGCCAAGCGCAATCGCGGCTTTGCCTATGCCCATGGCCGAGGCAACCGCTGCGGCAGCCAATGCATTGCGGATATTATGAACGCCCGGTACACGCAACTCGGTTTCCTGCGTCCCGTCGGGCAGAATCAAGGTTACGCGGGCTCCAAACGAACCGAGCTCATAACGAGCGCTGACATCGGCAGTGCCTTGCAAACCGAACTCCAGCCGGCTCCTGCCGTCCGCAAGTTCCCGCCATAGCGGAGCATGTTCGTCATCGGCATTTATCACGGCGATTCCGGATGAATCGAGACCTTCAAAAATTTCCCCCTTCGCGCGCGCTACGGCTTCCACGGACCCAAGCCCCAGAAGATGCGCTACGCCGGCATTGGTAATCACAGCTATATGGGGTTTCGCTAACCTCGTCAGGTAAGAGATTTCGCAAGCATGATTCATGC
>DASSHJ010000029.1:0-8379 GCA_035692965.1 Nitrosospira sp.
TTCACGGGCGAACAACGCATCGGTGCCAGAAATGCTGGCGGATGACTCTCCATTATCGTCTATGAGCTTGAGTTCCATGCCTACTTCTTCCCTGATTTCGTACCACTCTTGCCGGCCGGCTTCACATCACCCTTGCTAACCGGCGCGACCCGGACCTTGGTAACTTTCACGCTCGGACGGATTACCACATCGCCGCCTTTTGATCCCGGAATTGCACCCTTGAGGACCAGCAACCCGCGATCATTGTCCACACGCAAGATCTCAAGATTCTGGATCGTACGCTGAACATTTCCCAAGTGCCCCGACATCCGCTTCCCGGGAAACACACGGCCGGGGTCCTGCGCCATGCCGATTGAACCTGGAACGTTATGGGATTTGGAATTGCCGTGACTTGCACGATTTGAGGAAAAACCGTGCCGCTTGATGACACCACTGTAACCCTTGCCGATCGAAGTACCCGTCACATCCACCCGCTGGCCTACCTTGAAAAGGTCAAGGCCGATCACGGCGCCGGGCTTGAAATTTTCGACCACCTCGGACGTGACGCGAAATTCCTTGAGTACCTGTCCTGCTTCAACTCCAGCTTTGGCAAAATGTCCGGCCGAAGGCTTGTTGACGCGCACCGGCCGACGCTTTCCATAAGTGACCTGAATAGCGGAATAACCATCTGTGCCCGGCGTCTTGATTTGCGTCACCCGGTTGTTCGACACGTCGAGCACGGTCACGGGCAGGCTGTCACCTTCACCCGTAAAAATACGAGTCATGCCAACCTTACGGCCGACAAGTCCTAAACTCATTTTAATTACCCTTCCTGAAAAAGGGGCCGATTACAATTGATCGGCCGTAACAATAATAGCGTTTTGGATCAGCTACCCAGGCAGTAGCCTGATATAGCTATAGAAGGTCCGAATTCAAAGCCTATAACTTAATCTCGACATCCACTCCTGCAGGCAGGTCTAACTTCATCAAGGCGTCCACCGTCTTGTCAGTGGGGTCCATGATGTCCATCAGGCGAAGATGAGTTCGAATTTCGAATTGATCTCGTGAAGTCTTGTTGACATGAGGAGAACGGAGTACGTCAAAGCGTTCGATACGCGTTGGCAAAGGAACGGGGCCTTTCACTACAGCACCGGTTCGCTTCGCGGTTTCAACGATTTCCATCGCCGACTTGTCTATTAACCGGTAATCAAATGCTTTCAGACGAATGCGGATTTTTTGGCTTTGCATAAATCAAACCTCAGGTTGAGGATCCGGATTGCGAATTGGGAATGGATGTCCCGCATCCACTCCTGAATCCGATCCTTGGCCCTTGTTGTTACTCGATAATCTTTGCGACGACGCCTGCGCCGACGGTTCTTCCGCCTTCGCGGATGGCAAAGCGCAGACCCTCTTCCATCGCAATGGGTGCAATCAGGTTGACCGTCACCGATACGTTGTCCCCAGGCATTACCATCTCAACCCCGGCAGGCAGTTCAATCGCGCCCGTCACGTCCGTGGTGCGAAAGTAAAACTGCGGACGATAGCCCTGGAAAAAAGGGGTGTGCCTTCCGCCTTCTTCCTTGCTCAGAACGTATATCTCGGCAGAAAACTTGGTGTGCGGCGTGATCGTGCCTGGCTTGGCCAGCACCTGCCCACGCTCGACTTCTTCACGCTTGGTGCCGCGAAGCAGAACACCTACATTGTCTCCAGCCTGCCCCTGATCCAGAAGCTTGCGAAACATCTCCACACCGGTGCATACCGTCTTGATCGTCGGACGAAGTCCTACAATCTCGATTTCTTCCCCAACCTTGATCACCCCGCGTTCTATCCGCCCGGTCACTACCGTGCCACGCCCGGATATCGAAAATACGTCTTCAACAGGCATCAGAAAGGCACCATCCACCGCTCGCACCGGCTCCGGTATGTAGCTGTCCAGTGCGTCCGCAAGCTTGTAGATCGAGGGCTCCCCGATGTCGCTCTGGTCTCCCTCCAGCGCCTTCAGGGCAGACCCGATCACGATCGGGGTGTCGTCCCCGGGAAAATTGTATTTCGACAAAAGCTCGCGAACTTCCATCTCGACCAGTTCCAGAAGCTCGGCATCGTCCACCATGTCGGCCTTGTTCATGTACACGACAATGTAGGGTACCCCTACCTGGCGCGCCAGCAGGATGTGCTCGCGCGTCTGCGGCATCGGGCCGTCCGCAGCCGATACCACAAGAATCGCCCCGTCCATCTGCGCCGCACCCGTGATCATGTTCTTCACGTAGTCAGCGTGCCCAGGACAGTCCACGTGCGCGTAATGACGCTTCTCCGTCTCGTATTCCACATGCGCCGTGTTGATCGTGATCCCGCGAGCCTTCTCTTCCGGCGCCGAGTCAATCTGCGCGTAGCTCTTCGCCTCTCCACCAAACTTCTTCGCCAATACCATCGTGATCGCCGCCGTCAACGTGGTCTTGCCATGATCCACGTGACCTATCGTCCCAACATTCACATGCGGCTTCTTCCGCTCAAATTTGCTCTTTGCCATAATGAATCCTCTTAAAGCACTTATTTCTCGCCGGTTTCAATTAAAGCCTATGGAGCCCATGGCCAGGATTGAACTGGCGACCTCTCCCTTACCAAGGGAGTGCTCTGCCACTGAGCTACATGGGCAAATCCGTTCCACCTGAATCACTTTCTCAGCAGCATTGCGACTCAACGAAACAACTCTGCAATAACTTTATATAAATTTATATAAATATGGCTTTGCGTAAGTAAATATGGAGCGGGTGAAGGGAATCGAACCCTCGTCGTAAGCTTGGAAGGCTTCTGCTCTACCATTGAGCTACACCCGCGTATCAACCAATCGACCCATCACCCGGGCACGCCCTATTCGCATGACTGAACTTGCGCACCTTTTAAAGCAGTTTAACGCGGGCTTTAAAGTTGACAGCAAGGATTCGCTCGCCTCCAGATGGTGGAGGGGGAAGGATTCGAACCTTCGAAGGCAGAGCCGTCAGATTTACAGTCTGATCCCTTTGACCGCTCGGGAACCCCTCCAAACGAAACTGTCTATTGTGAATGCTTTATCCCGATAAGTCAATGTGGATTTTGCTTGACTGTTGAGCCCATGGCAGCACAGAAAACAGAAGGATAAATACATTTGAGGGAACGCACCGGATGGAGGTCTGAGTAACTTATTGATGGGAGAGAAACTTCAATAAAAACCCCGTTTTTTCCATCTCCCGCAGCCCGCAGGCACGAACCCCAAGTTCCGGCGCAGGACGACAGGACGTTGAGTGCGAATCGATTCATTCATTTGTCGAAAGTTCCGATTCCGCCGATTCGAACCTCGTTGTCCCTTGAAAAGTTAATGTGTAGAACCTTGCCTTAGACCCACCAACTCTACATCGAAGATCAGCGTAGCGTCGGGAGGAATGACATTGCCCGCGCCTTGCGACCCATAAGCCATGGCAGGCGGAATAATCAAGATGCGCTCGCCCCCAACTTTCATTCCTGTCACACCGCGATCCCAACCTTTAATTACGCGCCCGGCCCCAAGGAGAAAAGAAAAAGGCGTGCCGCGATCGCGCGAACTATCGAATTTCTTGCCCTTCTTATCCGGCGCCGCGGGATCATATAACCAGCCGGTATATTGCACTTCCGCCATCTTGCCAATGACCGCCTCTTCTCCAGTTCCAACCTTTACATCCTTTTTTATAAGTTCGGTCACGTTTGCCGTTCCTTTGTCAGCTTGGGAAAAAGCGGCGAAGGGTAATAGCGCTATACCCAAGATTGCCAGGGCCGATTTCACCCGTATGTTTACTCTAGACATGATTACCTCAATTAAACACAGAAACAACGACAAGCTCCCAACCCCACGTTATTTGAGGGGCAAGGTGTGCCACAATTCGACATTCGGGTGCAAACTCCCAGACCGATATCAGTTCGATGCACTTCTCGAGGAGCAGGTATGGCAGGATTGAAAAGAATCAGCCAACGATCGATACGATGAGTCCGTCGAGAATACATGATTCCCGGCTGGTGCGCACCCTATATCTGGTCGCCGGCTTCACCTCCCTCATATTGGCTGTGGTTGGCATTGTTCTGCCAATATTACCGACAACGCCCTTCGTCCTCTTGGCAGCAGCGTGTTTTGCACGCAGCTCGAAGCGTTTTCATGACATGCTACTTGCCAATCGCGTTGCCGGTCCCATCATCCATGAATGGACCGAGCACCGCAGCGTCCCTCGCCGGGTAAAACGCTGGGTCTACTTCCTCTTGGCATTGTCCTTCGGCAGCTCGATTCTCGTCATGCCGTCTCCATGGTATCAGGGGATGCTTGCGTTGCTCGGTGCAGTCCTTGCCGTGTTTGTCTGGCGGATACCGGTAAGAGAGACAGCGCAACCATCAGACCGGATTACGGAGACCGGAATGGGTAAAGTCTCCGACGAGAATCGGTAAGCGGTCAGGACGAGATCATCCACTCAAGCTTTCGCCTATTGCGTCTTGCTCACTTATTGCTTATCCGCTGAGAAGGAGCTTGGGGTTCCGCCACGAAGATTTCGACGCACCGGTTTTTCGCGCGGTTTGCAGGCGTGTCATCCGAAACCAGCGGTCGACGCCAACCGTGCCCATCGATCGTGATCCGGGTCGCCGAAACGCCTCTGCTGACGAGGTAATCGCCAGTGCTCGCGGCCCGATTGAGCGACAGGGGATTATTGGCGACGTCGCTACCGGAACTGTCAGTGTGGCCGATAATGCTGATCTCGGCCCCTGGATTGTTGACGACGCTCGTGGCGAGATTGTCCAGCACCGGCCTGAAATCAGGTTTAATCTTCGCACTGCCGGCGTCGAAGGAAATATCGCTGGGAATATCGAGCTTCAGCCGGTTATCCGCGGTCTTGACGACCTGTACCCCTGTGCCAGCGGTTGCTTGTTCCATTGCCTTCTTTTGCTCTTCCATCCTGCGTGACCAAACGTTGCCAACACTTGCTGCCGGGGCTGCCGGAACTGCGCCGGGGGCTCCGCCAATGTCTGCGCCCTTCCCGCCTCCTGCAATAGCGCTTATCAATGCGCCCGCACCCGTGCCAACTCCTGCCCCAGTGGCAGTGTCCTGGGTCGGGTTACTCAACTGGGGAGTACTACCGCAACCAGACAATATCAAAACAGTGGCAAGCGAAATGACCGCAAGTTGATTATGCATGATCTCTCCTCATTTATCGGTGATTTCTTATGGCAAAACACGAACTCTTCCTTTAATTTTACCAGAAGAGAATGACGACGCCAGGAGCTCGCGTGCGCAGGCAACGGATGCGAGGAGAGTTGACGTAAAATGCTGTTGCCATCATCCGCGTGGATGATGTATTTCATGAATGCGCTTCAAGCGTTCTCGCGCCACATGCGTGTAGATCTGGGTGGTGGAAATATCGGCATGGCCAAGCAGCAGTTGCACAACGCGCAGGTCGGCACCATGGTTGAGAAGGTGGGTGGCGAACGCGTGGCGCAGAGTATGCGGCGACAGGTGCTTGGTAATACCGGCCTGCCTGGCGTAGCGCTTGATCAGATACCAGAATGCCTGGCGCGTCATGGCTGAACCGCGAGAGGTGGGAAACAAGGCCGCGCTCAGTTTCCCGTTCAGCAAGTCCAGCCGGGCTTCTTTCGTATAACGGACCACCCACTCGAGCGCCTCCTCTCCCAGAGGAGTGAGACGCTCTTTTCCGCCTTTTCCGAAAACCCGCACAATCCCCATGCTCAAATTGATCTGTCCCGGTTCAAGGCTAACCAGCTCTGATACTCGCAATCCGCTCGCATACAGAACCTCGAGCATGGTTCGGTCGCGTACTCCCATCGACTGCTTTACGTCCGGCGCATTCAGCAGTGCCTCAACGTCCTCCTCAGTCAAGCTCGCTGGCAAATTGCGCGACAGCTTGGGTGAATCGATATTCAAGCTTGGATCGACCTTGATTCTTCCCTGTTGAAAGAGATAGCGGTAGAACCGCTTTAAGCTGGAAAGTTGGCGGCTAGTGGTGCTCGCCTTGACCCTGGCTGAGACTTTTTGCGCAAGGAACGCCAGCAGGTCCGAACGGACGGCAGAAACCAGCGTGTTGTCATACGTCCTGAGGGTGGCGAGCCATCCGCCGAACTGCCGCAAGTCGCTGCGATAACTTTCAAGCGTGTTCCGGGATAAACCGTCCTCCAGCCAGAGGGTATCCAGAAATTCATCCAGCAGGGCGTTATCAGATTCCGCCACGCTCGTGACACAAAAGCCAGCGCTTGATATCGAGAGGAAGGCCGCCGCTCGAATTCATGAACCCCCCGAGCCCGCCGCTTTTTGTAATGACACGGTGGCAGGGAATAACAATAGGAAGACGATTCGCCCCGCACGCCTGCCCCACCGCCCGCGGAGCGGAATGCAACTCATTGGCGATTTCGGCATAGCTGCGTGTTCTACCGCTGGGAATGTCCTGGATGGCCCGCCATACCCGGCGCTGGTGATTGGTTCCGCCAATATGCAGGGAGAGGTCGAAAGTAAAGGTCGGGTCAGCTACGTATGCCTGCAGTTGCTCGCAAACCTGTGCTGCAAGAGACGTCTGTGGCGGAAGCGTGTCCGTATCGGGAGGAAGATACTCGATATCCGTCAGCCAGTCTTCCTCGATACGGATGCCTAAAACAGCAAACGGAGTAGCGAGCTTCGCCTGGTATTCAGGAGGCGAAACCCCTGGATCGGTCTTTGAATTGCTCATGGAAACGGTCTATGAAGGATATGTCGTCAACCATATTTTGACGTGATAACAGCGGCAGGCCGTGCATGAGCAGGCTCTTTTCATGCTTTACTTTGCCCAAGCAGACCACTGATAATCGGTTATTATCCCGCTTGAGCCATTTATGGGCAAGCCTCCGAGCGAAGCCTTCCGCGAGAAGGTAACCGGCACCGGATCATCCCTCAGCAAGACTTTGAATTAAGGAGCACCCCGTGAAGTTCAGCATAAAAAAAGTAAATCCCGAGAAGCAGCGCGCCGCATGCGTAGTCGTAGGCGTATTCGAACCGCGCAAGCTGACTGAAGCTGCGCTAGCGCTCGACAGGGCCGCGGGCGGGTCTATCAGCAATATATTGAATAGCGGGGATATGGACGGTAAAGCTGGGACTGCAAGACTGCTGCATAACGTTCCCAACACGCTGTGCGAACGCGTGCTGCTAGTTGGCCTTGGGAAAGAGGAAGAGCTAAGCGAAAAAAGATACCGCGACGCGATTCGCGCTGCGTTCAGGGCATTGAATGACACCGGTGCGGCGGACGCAACTTTTTTCCTGACGGGAATACCCGTCAGGAACCGGGACTCTGCCTGGAAAGTCTCACATACCGCGATCGTAGCAATGGAAAGCAGCTATCGTTTCGACCGCCTCAAAAGCAAAGTCGACGATAAACCGCCTCATCTGCGCAAGATTACGCTAGGAATAACAACGGGCGAAGCGTCGGAGGTACCTGCGGCTGAATCGGCCTTGCAACAAGGGATTGCCATTGCCGAAGGCATGCATCTTGCGAAGGACCTGGGTAATCTCGCCCCCAATATCTGCACGCCCACTTATCTCGCCGAGCAGGCAGCAGGCCTTGCCAAGACCTACAAGCTGAAGGCGACTATTCTCGAACAGAAGGATATGGAGAAGCTCGGTATGGGAGCGCTTCTCGCCGTAGCGCGCGGAAGCCGGCAGCCGGCAAAGCTGATCGTTCTCGAGTACTGGGGGCGGTCAAAGAAGGAAAAACCAGTCGTACTGGTGGGCAAGGGAATCACTTTCGACACCGGCGGCATTTCCCTCAAGCCTGCGCCGGAAATGGATGAAATGAAGTATGACATGTGCGGGGCGGCCAGCGTGCTTGGCGCCATAAACGCGATTGCAAAAATGCGGCTGCCTTTAAACGTGGTCGGCATCATCCCGACTACTGAAAACATGCCGGGCGGGAACGCCACCAAACCGGGGGATGTTGTCACCAGCATGTCCGGCCAAACGGTCGAAATCCTCAACACGGACGCGGAGGGGCGGCTCATCCTGTGCGACGCGCTGACCTATGCCGAGCGCTTTGAGCCGGACACTGTCGTCGATATCGCGACCCTGACTGGAGCTTGCGTCATTGCGCTGGGTCACGTCGCGTCCGGCCTGTTGACCCCCGATGATGACCTTGCGGAGGAATTGCTCCACGCCTCGGAACAGGCGGCTGATCCCGCATGGCGCTTGCCACTATGGGACGATTACCAGGAACAGCTCAAAAGCAATTTTGCGGACATGGCGAATATTGGCGGCAGAGCGGCCGGAACCATTACCGCCGCATGCTTTCTCTGGCGTTTTACCAAGAAATACCGCTGGGCCCATTTGGACATAGCCGGGACTGCATGGAAATCCGGCAAGGAAAAAGGCTCTACGGG
>DASSHJ010000030.1:0-7036 GCA_035692965.1 Nitrosospira sp.
TGATTAAAGTGCGGGATAACAAAAAGCTCTGAATCTGCGCCCTCGCGCAGTCCGCCCTGCGGATTATTCACACCTCCTTCACTTTTCGCTGACACCTGCTATGCTAAGTTTTGACCAAAGCGAGGTTGTTTACTATCAAGCGATGCTGAATCCCGATCCAATAGATCTTCAAAATCAGGAAGAAACGAGTGGCGAACGGTCGCCTGATTCCGGCGTATCCGCCCGGTCTTTGACCCAGCGGCCCGCATGGAAAGCGCTCGAAAAACACTATCGGGCGATTCACCTGGTGCACTTGCGCGAGTTTTTTGCGAATGATCCCAAACGAGGTGAGCGTTTGACGGCGGAAGCTGCCGGTCTCTACCTCGATTATTCAAAGAACCGCGTCACGGATGAGACACTCCAGTTGCTCGTCCGGCTTGCCGAAGAATGCGGTTTGCGCGAGCGCATCGATGCCATGTTCTCAGGCGAGCATATCAACGTCACCGAAAATCGTGCCGCACTTCATATTGCGTTGCGCGCGCCGCGGGAAGACCGCATCTTTGTGGATGGCGTGAATGTAGTACCGGAGGTGCACGCCGTCCTTGACCGCATGGCTGCGTTTTCCGAGCAGGTGCGCGACGGACTCTGGCGGGGGTATACCGGCAAGCAAATCCGCAATGTCATCAATATAGGAATCGGGGGCTCCGACCTCGGCCCGGTCATGGCCTACGAAGCGCTGCGTTATTACAGTGCGCGCGACATCAGTTTCCGCTTCGTATCCAATGTCGATGGTACGGACTTCAGGGAAGCGACAAGGGATATCGACCCGGAAGAAACGCTTTTCATCATCTGCTCAAAGACGTTCACCACGCTTGAAACCCTCACGAATGCCCAAGCGGCCCGGGCATGGGTTCTCGACAGGATGAAGGACGCGGGGGCAGTTCGTAAACATTTCGTCGCTGTTTCAACAAACGCCGAGGCAGTACTTCAGTTCGGAATTGACCCTTCCAACATGTTTGAATTCTGGGACTGGATCGGGGGACGTTACTCGATGGACTCCGCGATCGGGCTTTCAACCATGATCGCGATTGGCCCAGAAAACTTTCACGAAATGTTGACCGGGTTTCATGAAATGGACGAGCACTTTCGCACGGCTCCTTTCGAACGGAATCTGCCCGTACTCATGGCGTTGCTCTCCATCTGGTACAACGATTTCTTCGGGGCGCAAACGACCGCCGTGCTGCCTTACGCCGAATATCTCAAGCGCTTCCCTGCTTATTTACAGCAATTGACGATGGAGAGCAACGGCAAGCATGTCACGGTCGAGGGTGTTCGCGTTGACTATCAGACTTCTCCCATCGTTTGGGGGGAACCCGGCACCAATGGGCAGCATTCATTTTACCAGCTCATCCATCAAGGAACCCGCCTGATCCCCTGCGACTTCATAGGGTTCTGCCAGACATTGCAGCCGCTGGGGGATCAGCACGATCTCCTCATGGCAAACTTTTTTGCCCAAACGGAGGCCCTCGCATTTGGAAAAACCGAGGATGAAGTACGATCAGAGGGTGTTCCTGATTGGCTCTGCCCCCACCGCAGCTTTGAAGGCAATCGCCCGACCAATACGATACTGATCGATCGGCTGACGCCGCATTCGCTCGGGACGCTGGTTGCTTTATACGAGCATAGCGTCTTTACGCAGGGAATGATCTGGAATATCGACTCGTTCGATCAGTGGGGGGTGGAACTGGGGAAGGCACTGGCCAAGCGAATCGTGGGAGAACTGGAGAACACAGGAACTGCTAATCCTTCTCTCCCGGATCATGACAGCTCCACCAATGCCTTGATCAGGCGCTACCGCGGATGCAAATAAGCAATCACGCGACTGGAACCGGGTATAGAAGATTCGGGAGGGTGGGGAGCTTATAAAGAACTGATGGGTTAGGGCTACAGATAGGGCTGCTTGGTTTGGGGCGACTTCATGAAGCGCTTTTTAACAGTAACACGAGGCGCAATAAAAGGTCTTCAATCTAATACAGAAATATCTTTCTGTTGGAATATGTCATGCCTGAGCAAAAAACACTAGACCAAATCTGCATTGATACACTACGCAGTCTTTCCATCGATGCGGTGGAAAAAGCCAACTCAGGTCATCCCGGCACGCCCATGGATGCTGCCCCCACTGTCTATTGCCTGTGGCAGCGCTTCCTGCAATATGATCCTCGCGATCCAGAGTGGCTGAATCGCGACCGTTTTATCCTCTCCGCCGGTCACGCCTCCGCTTTGCTTTACAGTCTTCTCTATCTCGCCCAGGTTAAAGCCATGGCCCCGAGTTACGAAACGAAAGACAGGCTGGCGGTGACGCTCGATGATCTCAAAACTTTCCGGCAGCTTGGCAGCCGCTGCACAGGTCACCCTGAGTACGGCTGGACCTCCGGGGTGGAAACGACGACGGGCCCGCTCGGACAAGGCGCAGCCGATAGCGTCGGGATGGCAATCGCCGGCTTTTGGCTGGCCGCCACCTATAATCGTCCGGATTTCAAAGTATTCGATTACAACATTTACGCGCTCTGTAGCGATGGTGACTTGATGGAGGGCGTCAGTAGCGAGGCCGCATCACTCGCCGGTCATCTCAAGTTATCCAATCTCTGCTGGATTTACGATGATAACGCGATCACCATCGAGGGATCGACGAACCTCACATTTACGGAGGATGTGGGCGCCCGATTTGAAAGCTATGGCTGGGAGGTTGCGCATGTAGCCGATGCAAATGACCTCGATGCGCTGACAAACGCCTATCGCGAGGCTATCGACACGCGTGACCGGCCTACGCTCATTATCGTGCACAGCCACATCGGCTATGGCGCGCCGCACAAGCATGACACGCGTGAGGCGCATGGAGAGCCGCTGGGTGCAGAAGAAGTCCGTCTGGCAAAGGAATTTTACGGCCGCGATCCGGACAAGCAGTTCTATGTGCCCGAGGGCGTGGTTGAGCACTTCGACGCACAGCTTGGCGAGCGAGGAGCGACCTTGCATGACAACTGGAAAATGCTGTTTTCGGACTATCGTGCGAGATATCCCGATCTGGCAGAGCAGATCGATTACATGCAGGAGCGAGGACTGCCCTCGGGCTGGGATAGCAAATTGCCGACGTTTCCGGCGGACAGCAAAGGGATGGCGACCCGCGAATCATCGGGAAAGGTTTTGAACGCGATCGCTGCAAATGTCCCATGGTTGCTCGGAGGTGCGGCAGATCTTGCTCCCTCCACGAAAACAGAGCTGAAAGGCGAATTTTTCGGCGATTTTCAAGCGCCCGGGCAACCGGCGAAAGGTGACTATCGTGGCCGGAATTTTCACTTCGGCTTGCGGGAACATGCGATGTGCGCCATTGCAAATGGCTTGAGCCTGTCGAAAGTTCGCCCTTACGCTGCAAGTTTTCTCATTTTTTCCGACTATTGCCGCCCTGCGATCCGATTGAGCGCCATGATGGAAATACCCGTCATTTACATCTGGACGCATGACTCGATCAGCTTGGGAGAAGATGGCCCGACCCATCAACCCATCGCTCACCTGGCCTACTTTCGGGCCAGCATTGGTTTGATCATGTTCAGGCCGGCAGATGCAAATGAGGTGGTCGAGTCCTGGCGAGTTGTCATGGGGCTGCGGGATCGTCCCGCTTGTCTGGTGCTGACCCGGCAAGCCGTGCCCACCCTGGATCGGAGCAAGCTCGCCCCCGCGAGCGGCGTTTCGCGGGGAGCCTATATTCTCGCCGACGCCCCCGATGGAAAACCGGACGTGCTTCTGCTTTCGACGGGAAGCGAGGTTTCACTCTGCGTGACCGCTTACGACCAACTCAAGTCTGAGGGGATCAAGGCACGCGTGATCAGCATGCCCTCCTGGGCATTGTTTGAGGAACAGAGCCAAGAATATCGTGAAGAGGTGTTGCCACCCCACGTCCTTGCGCGTGTCGCCGTTGAGGAAGCGTCCAGTTTCGGGTGGGAACGCTATACCGGGATGGAAGGATGCATTATCGGAATCGATCGCTTCGGGCTGTCCGCTCCCGGAAAAGTCGTTGCCCAGCATTTCGGATTCGAGCCTCAGCATATCGTTGCCGCAGCCAAGGAACAGATTGCGCGTCATGCTTCAAACTCCCATCAGGCAGACTGAAAAAAACACGCTCGGAATCCCTTGCCTCGCCCGTGCCCGGCAAGCCGCCTAACCCAGGATGATTCATGAAGATCAGTCCCCTCGCAGGAAAGCCCGCCCCCCCGGAAATGCTGGTCAACATTCCCCGGCTTGTTACGGCGTATTACACACAAATACCTGACGTAGCGGTGGCGGCTCAGCGTGTCATGTTCGGAACCTCGGGACATCGAGGCTCTTCGCTGGAAACGAGCTTCAATGAATGGCATGTTCTGGCAATTACCCAAGCCATTTGCCACTATCGCAACGAGCAACGCATTACTGGTCAGCTTTTTCTTGGCATCGACACGCATGCGCTTTCCGAGCCAGCCTATGCAACCGCCATGGAAGTGCTGGCTGCCAACGGTGTCGAGGTAAGGGTGGCAGGCAACGGCGAATATACGCCCACTCCAGCCATATCCCACGCAATACTGACGCACAATCGTGGACGTACGGAGGGCCTTGCGGACGGGATCGTCATCACGCCCTCACACAACCCCCCCGAGAGCGGGGGCTTCAAATACAACCCGCCACATGGGGGCCCCGCGAGCGTGGAGGTAACCTCGTCTATCGAGTCGCTCGCCAATGAATACTTGAAGAAAAGGCTCGCGGGAGTAAAAAGAATTCCATTCGAGGCGGCTCTGCGGGCCTCGACCACCCGCCATCATGACTTCCTTAAATGTTATGTCGAAGATCTCGGTGCGGTGATCGACATGGACGTCATCCGGGGATCGGACATTCATATGGGCGTTGATCCGCTCGGCGGTGCAGGAGTGAATTATTGGCCCGCCATTGCAGAGCGCTTCAAACTGAATCTCGAGACAGTAAGAACGGAAGTGGATCCAACCTTCCGCTTCATGACTGTGGACTGGGACGGAAGAATCCGGATGGACCCGTCGTCGAGATATGCAATGCAGGGGCTGATCAGCCTGAAAGACCGGTTCGACATTGCTTTCGCCTGCGATACAGATCACGATCGCCATGGAATCGTGACCCGAAGCGTGGGTCTGATGCCGGCGGATCACTATCTTTCCGTTGCCATCGATTATCTGTTCCGCAACCGCAGGCAATGGGCAGGCGCTGTGGGAGTGGGCAAAACGGTGGTCAGCAGCCGAATGATCGACAAAGTGACTTCCCGGCTTGCCCGGCGTCTTTTCGAAGTGCCGGTCGGCTTCAAATGGTTCGTGGATGGGCTACATGACGGGTCGCTCGGGTTCTGCGGCGAAGAAAGTGCTGGAGCCTCATTCCTGCGCTTCGACGGCTCCGTATGGACCACAGACAAGGATGGGATCATCTCGGCGTTGCTCTCCGCGGAAATTACTGCCTGTATGGGGCATGACCCGGGCGAGCTGTACGGCGGGCTTGAACGCGAGCTGGGTCACTCGGTATTCGAGCGCCTGGATGCGCCCGCCTCTCCCGAAGAAAGGAAAATCCTGTCGAACCTGTCCCCCGAGCAGATCGACTGTGCCGACCTTGCCGGGGAGAAAATCGAGAGTGTTCTCACGCGTGCTCCAGGCAATAATGCCCCTATCGGTGGAATAAAGGTGATTGCGAAAGACGGCTGGTTCGCTGCCCGGCCCTCCGGAACGGAAGATATCTACAAGATCTATGCGGAGAGCTTCATCGGGATGGATCACCTGAGACACGTCATTGAGCAGGCGCAAGCGCTGGTTTCCCGTGCACTCGCCACTGCAGCCGAGAGGGATACTCAACCTGAAAAGCGGCCGGCTGCCGAAACAGCTGTCGCGCGCACCGTCTGATCCAACCCGTTCTCCAGGATAAGCAGGGGGTGCAGTTGATGATGGATTTGAGAATCGGGAATGGATGACAACTGTGTTATTCACGAATGCAAGGTCGCACTTCTCCTGATCGATGTCATCAACGATCTGGAGTTTCCAGGAGGTGACAAGCTGGTGGATAGCGCGGAAGCTGCGGCAGAAAATACCGCGGCCCTCAAACGCCAGGCAAAGGCACATAGGGTGCCCTGTTTGTATGTAAATGATAACTTCGGCCAGTGGCAGTCCGATTTTAAAAAGACCGTAGCGCGTTGCGCCCGCGAGGGCGTGCGCGGATCCGGGATGAGCCGGAAACTGGCTCCCGAAGCAAACGATTACTTCGTTCTCAAGCCCCGCCATTCCGGCTTCTACCAAACGCCCCTGGACCTTTTGTTGCGGCATTTGCGGGCCGCGAGACTGATTCTCTGCGGATTGACAACTGATTCCTGCGTTTCATTTACTGCCAACGACGCGTATTTACGTGGATACGAAATTCTTGTCCCCGAGGATTGCAGCGCGGCGATAAGCCAAAGCAGGCACTCCGGCGCGCTCCAGCAGATGCGAAATACTCTCAAGGCGCGCACAGAAGAATCCGGACAGATCGACTTTGCAAAATTGCTGGAGAAAACCGGAGATCCACCCTAGTGACAGCATGTGCCTCCTTCTCGGCTGAGACAATCGCCAGATTGAACTGAATCGGAAACGCTTCCTGCTCGCTCTCCGAGCCGCGCTGCTTGAAAAGCCAGCAGGAACAAACGAAGGGGCAGAGGCTGTTTCAGAAGCGACAGACGGATTCAGATCGATCAATATCCCGGATCGCCCGGCGAAGACGAGAGGCCTTCCCCGGTCCAAGCAGTGGTCGCTACAAGGGCAGCGATGGCGACATGGCCTCGACGGGGCGCCACTTGCGCCTGGTTGATGATTATCACTCCCGATTCCAGACGCCGGATCGACATGGCTTCCAGTTCGCCGAAAAACAAGCTTGTCATTTATGTAGCCATTGCAGGCAATCTTGCCATTGCCATTGTGAAATTCATTGCAGCCGGCCTCAGCGGCAGCTCCGCCATGTTATCAGAGGGTATTCACTCGATGGTCGATACAGG